>CANKTH010000002.1 GCA_947486185.1 Deltaproteobacteria bacterium | reverse complement strand
GGCCGGCGGTCGGTATCGCGCTCGCGGCGATCTCTCCCGAGCCTGAGCACGGGCTCATCGCGGGCGCGCTGATGCTGAGGGCGGGCTGTCATTCGCTCGCGGCCGCGGCGTTGGAGCGCGGCGCATTCGCCCACATCGATATCCAGGTGGCGATGGCGAGCCTGCTGGTCGCGGACGCGAGGCTGCTCAGCGGCAACATCGGAGGCGCAGAGGAGGCGCTCAATGAGCTCCGCGCCCACCAGGTGCCCGTCGCGTGGCAGGGCTCCCTGGCGGCGCGGTCGCGGTTGATCGCGATGTTGCGCGAGCCGCCCACGAGCTGGCCGACGATGATCCCGGCATTGTCGGCGCGTTCACGCGGTTGGGGCGCCGAGAGCGCTGAGGCGCTCTTCCTGCTTGGTCAGATCGGTGATCGCCTGGGGGATGAGTGGTTGGCGCTCGACTCTTATGCCAAGCTCGTCGATCGGTGGCGGCCTTATGTGCGTGGGGAGCCGGGTCGGCGTCTGCTCGCGGCGTGGCGGCTCCGTACCTCGGATCTGCTCAAGGGGGGCGAAGACGCAGATGCGCTCGCGGTCCACGGGGGCTACTGGCGCCCGACCCTCGCCGCGATCCTGGACGATCCGGCGCCGCTCTCCGCGTTAGCGCGGGCGTACACACGGCTGGGCCTCCACGACGCGGCGCTCGAGGCGCTCACGGCGGTCGCGGGGATCGAGGGCCGCAGAAAGATGGATGATCGGGCGACGATCCTGGAGATCGCACGTGCCTACGACGCCACGGGGCGGCTGGTGGAGCTGTCCGACACCCTCGACTTCCTCGCTGCCCGGCCGCCCGACCCCAAGCTCAACGCCCAGGCGACCCTCCTCCGCGGTCGGCTCCACGAGCGCCGCGGCCAGCTCGACGCCGCCCGCGTGGTGTGGCTGGGCATCACCTCTCCGCCGGAGGTAGCGCGGGAAGCCGCGTATCGGGTGGCTCTCCTGGATGCTGGCTCCGGTCGCTGTGGCGCGGCGTTGGACAGGCTGCCTTCGGATCCCGAAGCGGAGAGCGTTCCGGCGCCCGGCATCCTGCTCGCGGCCCGTGCGCGCTGCCTGCTCGTAATCGGGAGGATCGACGAGGGTCGGCGGACGGCGAACGCGGCGGCGGAGCTCCTCACCGATCCGAACGCGGTGGCGGCGCTCCGGTACCTCGCGGCAACGCCGCCGACGGATAGCGCCGAGGATATCTGGGCAAAACTCGCACGCGCCCAACGGAGCTGGGAGGCGCTGGCAGGGACACCTTCAAGCCCCGCGCCCGTCAGCGCTCCAGCGCCGGCGCCGGTGGCCGCCGACGCGTCGCCGGGCGCGACCGAAGCCCCGGCCGACAAAAAGGGCTCAACTTCGGGTACGCCGGGCCGATGAAGAGCCGGGAGACCCCCGATGCCGATTGCCGACATCCGATTGTTTGGTGGCCTGGACGATGCGCTGCGTCAGGTGCTCGATCTGCGTCAGCAGCAGATGAGTCTGATCTCCGGCAACCTCGCTAACGCCGACACGCCTGGCTATCGCGCGCGCGAGCTGGACTTTGCGAACATCCTTGAGGGGGTCGTTCGCGACGCTGAGGCCGGCGACGCGGTGGCCATGGAGCGCGTTGAAGTTATCGAACACCTGCCGGTCACCTGGGCGCTCGACGGCAACTCGGTCTCGGCCGAACACGAGGCGGCCAAACTGGTCGCTAACCGCACTGTCTACGAGGCCCTGGCCGTCGGAGTCGGAAAACACCTTGCGCTCCTTCGTTATGCCGCCAGTGATGGGAGGGGCTGATGTCTGACCTTCTCGATACCTTCAACATCGCCGCTTCGGGCCTCAGCGCCGAGCGCCTACGGCTGCAGACCATCGCCACCAACATGGCGAACGCCCACACCACGCGTACTGCTGAGGGGGGGCCCTACGAGCGTCGCGTGCCGATTTTTGAGGCGGTAGCTATCGATCCTTTCGGGGATGAGCTTGATCGCGCTACCCATCGGGTGGTGGTCGCGGGTATCGAAGGGGACGGGCGGCCGCCGCTGCAGGTCTACGATCCGAGCCACCCCGACGCCAATGCGGAGGGCTACGTGCTCTATCCGTCGGTCAACATCCTCCAGGAGATGGTGGACCTGATGACCACGAGCCGCACCTACGAGGCCAACGCCTCGGTTGTCGAATCGACGCGCGCGATGGCGCTTCGGGCCCTTGAGATCGGGAGGTAGAATGGTTGATTTTGTGACGGCAGTGCGCGGAGCGGGAATGGGTCGGCTCAATGAGCTCGGCGAGCTGAATCAGGCGGCTCAGGCCGCCGGCGCCCCCACTTTTGGCCAGGTCCTCGATCAGGCGGTGCGCGCGGTCGATCAGGCGCAGGTGAGCGCCGAGGCCGGGTTGCGTGGGGTCGCGACCGGCAACGACGTGGATATCCACGGCGCGATGATCGCCTTGGAAGAGGCCAATATCTCGCTCAAGGCGATGGTGAGCGTGCGCGACAAGCTGGTGGATGCTTACCGTGAAGTGTGGGCGATGCAGATCTGACGCCGACTCTGGCCGGGAGGGGCGCGGGGCCGGCGCAGCGCCGGGTGTGAGGCGCGCTCCGCGTTCGGACACTGGCCCCACCGTTCGGATTCTCGGGATATCAACCGTGATTGCTGGCCCGTCGAGAAAAATCTTCGGGGATCATCTCAACTTCGATGCCTGTTGACCGACTTGTCTGAACCGGAGCGCTCCGCGGCGTGGCTGACCTTCTTACCCAGATCCGTGACTTCTACAGTGGCCTCGAGCCGACCGCGCGGCGTGCTGTGCTTGGGGCGGGGCTCGCCTCGATCCTGGGGATCGTTGGGGTCGGGATCTGGGCGTCACGCACGAACTACGTGACCTTATCGCAGGCCACCAGCGTCGACGAGGCCGCCGAGATCACCCAAGCGCTCTCGAAAAGCGGGGTGCCGTACCGGCTCGAAGACGGCGGTCGTACCATTCTCGTGCCCTCCACCTCCGAGGTCGACGCGCGCCGCGCCGCAGCGGCGAACGGTCTGTACGTCGGATTGGAGGGACTTCCTACCATTCCGGCCTTCGTCACCCCGGGCCAGGAGCAGCTCTACGCCAAGCGTATGTTGCAGGGCGAGCTGGTACGGATGATCAACGCGCTGTCGGGCGTCGCCTCCAGCGAAGTACAGATTTCGCTTCCGGAGCGGACGGCCTACCTCCGTAAACAGCAGCGGGCCACGGCCAGCGTGACCCTCACCCCTGACCCCGGCTCGAGCATCGACCCGGGCTCGGCGCGTAGCGTCGCGGCGCTGGTCTCGCATGCGGTCGCCGACATGACCCCGCAGGACGTGACGGTGGTCGACGCCAGCACGATGCGGGTGCTGTGGGGCGACGGCGGCGGTGGTGCGGAGTCGGCCGGCGACAATTTCGCCGCGCTCGCGGTTGCGCGGGAGGCGGCGTTGGCCGCGGCGGTTCGCGGTGCGCTCGGCCAGGTCCTGGGCGATCCCGCTGCCTCGAGCGTGACGGTGCGGGTGGAGCTCGAGACCTCCGCGACTCAGACCACCACAAAGTCGGTCGATCCCAACATGGTGGTGACGACCTCCGAAAAAATTGAGTCCGAATCGGACACCCGTGCGGCGACCAACGCGACGGGCGTCCCGGGCACCGACGCCAACCTGCCCGAACGCGCTGGCGCTGCTGGCGCCGCTGGCTCGGGCCGTGAGCGCGAGGTGCAGACGACCTCCTACGACTTTGGCTCCTCCGTGAGCACGATCAGCAAACCTGCGGGAGACATTCGCCGCATTTCGGCGACGGTATTCATCGACGCCGCGGCGTTCGCCAAGGTGGCCGCCGGTCGGGACGAGGCTGCGCTGCGGAAGACCTTCGAAGCCGCGGTGGCCGGGGCCCTTGGGGTCAACACCGCACGCGGCGACGCGGTCGTGCTCGACGTGCTGCCCTTCGCGCCGGTCGTGGTACCCGAGGAGACCCTTGAGACCGCCGTCACCACCACGCTCGCAGCCATCCTGCCGAGCGTCGTGGCGTTGGTGGCGGTAATCCTTGGCTTTGTCTTTGTGGTCCGGCCGTTGATGCGCCTGATCACCAATCCTTCGGCGTCCTCACGCGCGGTCATCGCCGCCGCGATCCGGGAAGAGGAGGAGGCAGCCGGAAAAGGTAAGGGCGACCCAATCGACCTCGCCGAGCGTATCCGTTCCCGAGTCGCCGCCCTTCAATCGCACGCGCCGAGCGAGGTGAGCTCGTTGGTCGAAAAGGAATCGGAGCACTCGGCCGAGGTGCTTCGTCGCTGGATCCGCGCTTAGGAGCTGGATGCCTTCACGCCGTCCCGACACCGACGCCATTACGCCGCTCCAACGCGCGGCGATCCTGGTGATGTACCTCGAGCGTGAGGCCGCGCGCGCCGTTCTGAAACACCTCAGCGACGAAGAGGTCAAGCAGTTGGGAAAAGCCGCGGCTGACCTGGGCGATGTGGACGAGGAGCTGGTCGAGGACGTCATCGGCGCGTTCGTCGGGGAATTCCAGGCGGTCAACATGCTGCCGGCCACCGGCCAGGATTTTGCACGACGAGTCCTGCCCGCGCTCATCGCCGAGGAGCGGCGGAGCCGAATCGCAGGCTCGGTGCGGCGTGATCCCCGCGATTTTGAGACCTACATCCGGGCTCGGCCGGTGCGGGCCGTGGCGGCGGCGCTCAAGGAAGAGCACCCCCAGGTGCGCGCCGTCGCGCTGCTGCGTATGGGCGTGGACAACGCGGCACGTATTCTGGCGTGTCTGAGCGAAGAAGATCAGGCTGACCTGACGATACGGATGGCGCGGACGGAGCGGGTCTCGCCCGAGCTCGCCGAAGACGTGGAGATGGCGCTCCGTCTGGCGGTGGGCGACATTGAAGACCCGATCGCGCTCGGCGGGGTCGAGGGTACCGCGCGGATCCTGGGCCGCATGGGGCCCGAGCGGAACTCCGTGGTGCTGACCGGGGTACGGTCCCAGTCAGATAGCCTCGCCGACGACTTGATTCGGAAGATGGTCCGGTTTGAAGACCTTGAACGGCTCGACGGCCGCGGGATGCAGGCGCTGTTGCGGACCGTGGAAAGCGCCGACCTCGTGCTGGCGCTCAAGGGCGCGACGCCTGTGCTGCGGGACCGTTTCCTCGCCAACCTGTCCCAACGTGCCGCCGCCGACGTACGCGAAGAGCTTGAGCTGGGCGGACCTACGCGGCGCTCCCATATCCGCGATGCGCAGGACCGGATCGTCGCCTCGGCGCGGAAGCTCTCCGATGAAGGTGTCATCTTCTTGGATTCGGGCGCTGGCGAGGGCGGCTGATGGCGCGGACCTTCGTGCCGCTGATCACGCCTGTGGCGAAGGCGGCATGGGATCCCCGCCTCGTGGTGTCGCCGGTGCTTGGCGCCGAGTACGGCGAAGAGGACAAGGCCCGTCAGGAGATGCTCGCCGCAGCGCGGGCCGCGGAGGCCAAACGCTCGGCGGAGCACGCGGCGGCGATGGCGTCGTTGAAGGGCCAGATAGCAGCGTTGGAGGCTACTGAGGGGCGGATGGCGGCGGTGGTCCAGAAGGTTGAGGAGGAGCGGAGCCAGCTGCTACGAGACGCCCGCGCGGGCCTCGCCGAGCTGATCCTCGTGGCGGCGAAACGTATCGCTGGAGACGCGCTCCATACCGAGCCGGCGCTCCTCGACGCGCTGGTGGATGAAGGGGTGAGCGCGCTCGGTGAGCAGGGGCTAACGTTGAGGGTGTCGTTGGTGGATTACGACCGGGTACAGGAACGCCTCGGCTTCCAGAGCATCCTCGTCCTGCCCGATCCCAGCATCGATGGCGGTTGCAGCTGCGAGGGCCCCGCGGGGCGTATCGACGCGACAACGGCGACGGCGGCCGCCGCGGTGGCCGCGGTGCTCGTCCGTTGGGCAGAACGATGAGCAACCTTGGTTTTCGCGAGCTGAAGGCGGCGTTGGAGACGGCGCCGGTGCGACGGCGGAGCGGCAAGGTGATGCGCGTAGTCGGCACCTTGCTTGAAGCGGAGCTGCCCGGCGCGCGGGTGGGCGAGGTCTGCCAGCTTGAGGGCGGCGGCGTGGCCGAGACCGTCGGTTTCCGGGAGACCCGCGCCTTACTCATGCCTTTTAGCGGCGCGGACGGAATCCGTTACGGCGCCCAGCTCGACACCGTCGGAGAGATGCCCTCGATGCCGGTGGGCGACGCGCTGCGTGGCCGGATCCTCGATGGTTTTGGCGAGCCGATCGATGGCCGGGGGCCCCTTGGGGTTCTGCCGCGGCGGGCGATTCACGCGGCGGCGCCGGCGGCGATGAGCCGCGGTCTTATCCGGTCCCCGCTCTACACCGGCGTGCGTGTGCTTGACGGCATGCTCACCTTCGGGCGCGGCCAACGTATGGCGCTCATGTCGGGCTCCGGCGTCGGCAAGAGCACCTTGATGGGTATGATCGCCCGTAGTTCGCAGGCCGACATCAATGTGATCGCGCTGATCGGCGAGCGTGGCCGGGAGGTGCGGGAGTTTGTGGAGGAGGTGCTCGGGCCGGCGGGGCTGGCGCGGAGCGTGGTGATCGTTGTCACTTCGGATTGCTCCCCCGTGCTCCAGGTTCGAGGCGCATTTGCCGCGGCGAGCGTCGCGGACTGGTTCCGGGATCAGGGCCGGGACGTCATGTTTTTCATGGACAGCGCGACCCGCCTCGCGATGGCCCAGCGCCAGATTGGCCTCGCGGCCGGTGAGCCGCCGACCACGAAGGGATACACCCCGAGCGTCTTCGCGCTGCTCCCTCGGCTCATGGAGCGCGCCGGACCGGGTGAGGGCACCGCCGGGAGCGTGACCGCGATCTACACCGTCCTGGTCGATGGGGATGACATCCACGATCCGGTAGGCGACGCCGTTCGTGGTATCGTGGACGGGCATGTGGTACTCTCTCGAAAGATCGCATCTCATGGCCTCTTCCCACCGGTGGATGTCTTGCAGAGCCTGAGCCGGGTCATGCCCACTGTGGTCAGTCCGGCTCACCTGGACCTGGTGTCCAAGGTGCGCGCGCTGATGGCCACCTGGTCGGAGAACGAAGAGCTGATCCGGCTGGGCGCGTACCGAATGGGCTCTAACGCGGCGGTCGACGCTGCCGTCGTGCGCATCGAGCCTTTGAAGGCCGTGTTTGCCCAGGCGGCCGTGGAGCGCACAGGCATTGATGAGGTGTTGCGTCGGCTCCAGGACGTGTTGAAAGGCCCGCCGGCCCCCGCGCCGGCTGCGGCTAAGGCGGCGCGATGACGGACGGTCCAACCCGTGGGGTACCCAAGGTCTATGGCTCGCTTCAGCGACTTCGGGAGCACACGCGCCGCGAGGCCCAGATGGAGATGGCGCGGGCCGAAGTGGAGCGCGATCGGGTGCAGGAGCGGCTCGACGCGCTCAACGCGGGCGTTGACCGGGCGCGGGCGCAACTGGACCCCCTGGACGCGGAAGCCCTCTCCACCTACCACAACTTCAGGCTGCAAGAAGCGCTCCGAGAGCGTCGAGAGACGGCCCGCCTCGCCCAACGCGAACGTGAGCTGGAGACCCGCCGCGGGCACCATCTACGCTCCGTGCGGGATGAGCTGACCCTCGATGCGCTGGTCGAGGAGCTGAACGCGAGGGGTCAAGAAGATTTTCGGCGCGCCGAACGCCGCCAGATGGATGAAATCGCGGGTCGCCGGAAGGCAGGGAGCTGAAGATGCGACGTCCTCCGTTCAAGATTCTCATGATGGGCGCCTCACTCATGGGTGCGGTCGGCCTCGTGGCCTACGCAGGAGCCCAGGAAGTCGTACCCCGGGCGAACATCAGCGCCACCGCCGCCGCCGCCGCCGATGCTGCGAAGGCCGCCGGGCCGGGTACCACGACGAGTACGGAGCCCCTCACCGCCGTTGAGACGGAGCGGTGGTGCGGCGCCCAGGCTGCCGGGGTCCGCTTGCTCTCCGATCAGGTCAAACGCCGCAATTCGCAGCTCGATGAGCGGGAGCAGACCCTCGCGATCCGGGAGGCGGCGTTGATTGAGGCAACCGCACGACTGGACAAGCAGCTCGCGGCGCTCGAAGCGGCCACCGTGAAGGTGAACGCCAGTTTGGAGGAGGGCGCCGAAGAGCGTGAGGAGCGGGTGATCGCGTTGGTCAAGATGGTCGAGAGCAACCGGGCGGGCTCGATCGCGCCGATGGTCGGCGAGCTGGAGCCGGAGCTCGCCGTCGAGGTTCTGGACAGGATGAACCGTACGAAGGCGGGAAAGCTCCTTGCTGAGCTGCCCGCGAAGCAGGCTGCGTCGCTGGCGGGTCGGCTTACGCGCCCGCTCACGCTGGTGTTGCAATGAGTCCGGTACAGGGCGCGGGTTTCGGTGGAGGGGGGCGGGCGTCCGCGACGTCGCCTGGCCGCATCGCTGAGGGTGCCTCGGGATTCGCCGAGGTGCTGGGTCGGGAAACGGCTGCGGCGCCGCGAGCTCGTGCGCGCCTGCAGCAGAGAGAGCGTCCGGACGACGGCCACGCGCAGGAGGTCGAAGGACGCGCCACCGAACCGAGGCGGGCAGACGAGCCGAAGGGCGCCGCCGACGTCGTGGAGCCCGAGGCGGATCAGCACCGAGAGGAGACAAAAGAGCAGGTAGATCTGGCTGAGCGCGGACCGCTGGGTGGGCACCGGGAGCCCCTGTCCGCGGCGCCGTCGGAGGTCTCTTCGTTGCACCTGACCGCCGTGCGGAGCGGTCCGGTAGCGCCCGCCGCGGAGGCCACGCCGCCCTCAGTTCCAGTGACGCCAGCGTCCCCGGCGCGACGTGCGCTCGGCGGGCAGGCATCGCCCGGGGGCGTTCCGACGCCCGGCGCCCTCGGCTCGCCCCTCCCGTCACTGAGAGTCTCGCCCCTTGGCGTTCCGACGCCCGGCGCCCCCGGCTCGCCCCTCGCTTCGGTGCAGGGCCCGTCGTTGACTCCGTCTCCGGTCGAGTCCGCATCGGCCGCGCTCGTGGTGGCGGCGACCAGCGGCGCGAACACGGCGCACCTCTCGCCGGTGGCGTCGCGGAAGCCCGCTTCCGGCAACCCCAGAGATAATACGCCCCGAACGGGCGAGTTACGGGGGGGCCGCTTCGGTGCCTCCGGCGACGCCCGTGCACCGAGCGCTAGCGCGGACCGCCCGGTGGTCGGCCACTCCGGGGCAGAGCTCAAGCTGGCGGTCGCGGCCGACGGCGAGCCAACCCTGGCGCAGTCCTCGCCGGGGATGGCGGAGGGCACGGAAGGCGACGCCACCTTGGCCCTGGAGCAGCTGCTGGCCCGAAGCGCTGGTCCGCCCCTCGGGCATAACTCGGCGTTGGTGGTGGAGGAGAGCTCCGCCGTCGCGGCACCCGCCGAGCTGCCGGTGGAGATCATCGCGCCGCTCCCTCGCCAGCTCCGCCTCTCCGTAGGCGACAAGGACGGAAACTGGAGCATGGAGCTCCACGACCACGGGAGCTCGCTCGATGTGCTGATCCGCGGGCACGCCTCGATGGCGCCGGTCGTCGCGGCAGTGGCGGCCGAGCTGCGAAGCGGCTTGGAGCAGGATGGCCAGTCGCTCGGGCTCCTCGAATTTGTCGCCAGCGACGCTGATCAGGGCCAGGCCGAGTCGGGGGGGCAAGACACGGGCCCCGCAGCTCCGGAAGTCCCTCGGCCGACCCCGCGCCGGCCAGCCGCGGAGACGCCCCGTTTCCGTCACGTGGGGCGCCTCGATCGAATCGCCTGACGACTGCGGACTCCACCAAATACCGTTCAAGTTCCTCCACCCACGACCGAGAGTACCCCCATGAGCATGCAGATCAGCGGCGTCACCGATCTCGCGGACGCGACCGCAACCGCGGTCAGCACGGCCGGCAGCACGACCATGGGGCAGGAGACCTTCCTCAAGCTCCTGGTCGCCCAGCTGCAGAACCAGGACCCGACCGCGCCGATGAGCAACGAGGAATTTGTCGCTCAGCTCGCGCAGTTCTCTTCGCTGGAGCAGCTCCAGACGCTCAACGCGTCGATGGAGTCGATCTACTACGTCAACACCTCGATGAACAACGCGGCGATGACCTCGCTGCTTGGGCAAACGGTAGTGGCGCAGTCCGACACCTTCCACTACGACGGAAGTGACGGCGAAACGCTCTATTACGACGCGAGCACCCAAGCAGCCACTGCGACGATCACCATCTCGGACGCCGACGGATCAGTGGTGTTCAGCGGCTCCTTGGGCACGTTGGAGGCGGGAGAAGGCAGCTACACGTGGAACGGCAAGGACGTCAACGGGCAGCCGGTGTCCGATGGAGACTACACGTTCCGCATCGAGGGCCAGGATAGTGACGGTAGCACCGTCGAGATCCAGACCCTGATCCGTGGGGTCGTCGACGAGATGGCGTTCGACTCCGGCGCGGCGAGCCCGTCGATCAACGGGGTCACCCTCGCCATGTCGGACATCATCCGGCTCTATACCGAGGCTCCATGATTGGCGCCGTAGCGTCTGCGCTTGGCGTACCGTCGATCGCGGCGCTGCACGGCGGTCTCCAATCCACGGGCGCGCTGCCCTTGGTGCCGGGCTTCGCGGACAGCCTCGACGCGCTGCTGCCACGGAAGAAGGCGGAGCTTCCTACGGGCGCGGCCGTCAGCTTCTCGCGCCACGCTCAGGCGCGTATGGAGTCCCGCGGCATTCTGCTCGACGCCGACGATCGAACCGACCTCGAAGCCGCCGTGGATCGCCTCGCGGCCCGCGGTGCACAAGAGAGCCTGGTTCTTCTCGGGGACCACGCATTCATCGTCGGCGTGCCCGATCGACGGGTGGTGACCGCGCTGACCCGGCAGGAAGCGGCCGGTCACATCTTCACACAGATCGACTCCACCCTGGTGCTGCGCTGAGGCACCCCTCGGCTTTGTTTCGTTCTTCTTGATTTTTCTGTAACCACCGGGCCGGACCGCGGAGCGTGACCAAGGGGGCCCGGAAGCCAACCCCGACCGACCGACGGGTTGGCATCCCTGACACTCATCTCGTAACTGGAGCAGCTCGATGTCCTTGTTCACCACCCTCAACGTCGGCGCGAGCGGGCTTGGCGTCGCCAGCACCAGCCTCGGCGTCGCCGGCGACAACATCGCCAACGTGAATTCGACGGGCTTCAAGGAGACCCGTGCCACCTTCGCGGACTTCTTGCCGCAGGACGTGTTCGGACTGGCCAAGAACGGCCAGATGGGCACGGGCGCCGCCCCCAACTACGTCAGCACCCTGTTCGGTCAGGGCATCCTTGAGGCGACGGACAGCTCGCTCGACATGGCCATCACCGGCGCGGGCTTTTTCGTGGTCAACGACGGTCCCGACTCGTACTACACGCGTAACGGAGAGTTCTACCTCGACAACGAGGGCTTCATCGTTAGCGCCAGTGGCCTCCGGCTTCAGGGGCACAACGCCGATAACGGCACCTTGTCCGCCGCGATCGACGACCTGCGGGTCAACAACGCGACGCTCCCGGGTGTCGCGACCAGCACCATCACCCTCGAAGCTCAGCTCTCGGCCGACACCGTCGCGGGGGCCGATCTGGCGGTGCTCGACTTCTTCGGCACGGGCGCGGGCACCAACACCCTGATTGAGGCGGGTGACGCGGCCGACTTCAGCACGAGCACCACGGTCTACGACAGCCTCGGCTTGGGCCACGAGGTCACGATCCTGTTCGAACGGGTCAATAACACTGACTGGACCTGGCGCTCCCTCGTCGACGCGACCGAGGCCTTCGACCCCGCCGGCGTCGCCTTCAGCGCCACGGCCGGGGACGCCTTCGAGATCGCCACCGGCACGGTCACCTTCGACACCGCGGGCGAGCTCACCGCCTTCACCCAGACGGACACCGCGGGCTGGACCTTCCAGGCCGCTGCCCCGCCCGCGGTAGTCTTCGACTTCGGCATCGACATCGCCGGCGTCGCTACCGACGGCGCGCTGATCATGGGCGGCTCGGAGTCCTCGGTCTCGGCGATCGGTCAAGATGGCCGGTCTACCGGTAATCTTTCGAGCGTGGCTATTGGCGACAACGGCATCCTTATCGCCTCTTACACCAATGGCGAAGACCTGACGATCGGTCAGGTCCTGCTCGCCACCTTCAAGTCGGAGTCGGGGCTGATCCGTGCGGGGGGTACCTTGTTCGAGAAGTCGATCGCGTCGGGCGAGCCTGCGGTGGACGTCGCGGGCACGGATGGCCGCGGGGACATCGTGGGGAACGCGCTGGAGAAGAGCAACGTGGATCTCGAGGATCAATTCATCAACATGATCACCGCCCAGCGCTCCTACCAGGCGAGCGCCAAGGTGGTCACGACGGCGGATGAGTCCCTCCAGGCCCTGCTCAACATGGTCTAGAGCAGGGGGTCGCGGGCCGGAGCCGCGAGATCCGATTAAACCTTTGTGGGGTGGCGACCGAGAACACGGTCGCGGACCGCCGGAGCAGGTTTCATGAGCGAACAGGCAGATGGGGGGGCCGGCGGGCGCCGCGCGATTTCGGTGATCCTTCCGGTCATCGCAGTACTCCTGGGGTTGGGCGGCGGTTTCGCGGGCGCCTGGTTCCTGGGTTTTGGCGGCGGCGGCACTGAGGCGGCCGATGAAGACGCGGCTCCGGCGGTCGAAGAAGGCGCGGCGGAGGAGGCCGCGGCGGCCCCTGAGGGCGGCGAGGCTGCGGCGGGCGGTGCCCATGGGGCGGCGGCCCCGGCAGCGGGAGGCAAGGCGGTCGCCGAGGGTCCGAGCGTGGTCAACCTGGGCACCTTCACGGTGAACCTCAGAGGCAGCGGCGGAGGCCGGGTGCTCCGGCTCGAAGTTCAGGTGGAGGCGGCCGGAAAGGTGGCCGACGCGCTCAACGCGCGCATGGCGCAGGTGCGTGACGCGGTGATCACCGCGGCGAGTGACTACACTTGGAGCGAGATCGAGGGTACCGACGGCAAGACCCGCCTCCGCGACGAGTTGCTCGCCCGCGTCAACGGTGCCGTGGCGCCGAACACGGTGATGCACATCTACTTCACGCAGTTCGTCGTCCAGTGAACCGCGCGGCCGCCAGCCGTAGCGCCGATCTCGAACGTCACGGGCGGGTCAGCGTGCCGCCAATGGCGGAGTGTTTCGAGCTCGCCTTGCGCCGGGTGCGGGCCCAGCTTGCGACGCGTACGGGCGCAGACGCGCCGATCGAGCTGGTCGGAGTGCGGGCTGTCGAGCTCGAGTCCCTGGTGAACACCGAAGCCGCCGATGCCGTGATCTGGAGCACCTGGCCGATGGCCCAGGGCGGGCACGTCGGGGTGATCGCGATCGAAGGCAACCTGATCGCCTTCCTCATGGGCCGTCTTTTTGGCGAGGGGGATGCGGCGCCTGCGCTCTGGACCCCCCGGGCGCCGACTACGGTGGAGAAGACGGTGAGCCAGCGCCTCTGCCGGGAGTTGATGGACGCGCTGGCCGGGGCCTGGGTCCTCGGGCCTCCGCCGCGGTTCCTTGAGGGGAAATCGGGCTCGGGACCGCGGATCCTGGCGGGCATGGACCTGCAGCAGATTGTCCTTTGCGCGACCTTGGCGGTCTCCGAGGAGACGGGCACCTGCCGTTTGTTCGTCGCGCTACCAGCGGTGGTGGTCACCCCAGATGTCAGCGCGACCGAGACCGCCAACCCGACGTCGCGGGTGCCCAAGTTCGACCGCGTGATGCCGGTAGAGCTGGAGCTGGTGGTGGAGCTCGCGCGGCTCGATCTGCCCTTTGGTACGCTGGAACGCCTTGCCCCGGGAGACGAAATCCCGCTGGGTGTGATC
Source organism: Deltaproteobacteria bacterium (assembly GCA_947486185.1). Taxonomy (GTDB): domain Bacteria; phylum Myxococcota_A; class UBA796; order UBA796; family SXON01; genus CANKTH01. Next base: position 109,763 of record CANKTH010000002.1, on the reverse strand, counting down.
GGCGAGGTCGAAGGAAGAGTGGGCGGCAAGCCGGCTTTTATCGGACGTCCAGGAATTACCGGGGGCCAGCGCTCCTTCCGCGTTGAGCGCCGCGCAAATTCGGACTCAAGTTCGCGGGCGCCCGACCGATAGGCCCACGGGAGCGGTGAACTGAATGTCGGACTCGGGCGTGAGCTTCCTCCAGGATATCCCGGTATCGGTAGTCGTGGAGCTTGGGCGAGCCAAGATGACGATTCGTCGCTTGGCGAGCCTCGAACCGGATGACGTCGTGGAGCTGGATCACGGCCAGTCGGAGCCGGTCAACCTCGTGGTCGGCGGGCAGGTGCTCGCGCGGGGTGAGATGATCGTCGTGAAGGATCGTGTTGCGCTGCGGATCATTGAGGTGGTCGGAGGCCGACCCGCGCGGCACGCCGGGTGAGCGGTCTGCTCCTGGCGGTCGGGATGGCATTCGCCGCCGACGGCACCTACGAGCGGCTTTTTCCCGCGGACGATCTGGGCGGCTCCGAGAGCGTCGCTGCGGCGCCTGCCGAGCCTACCGCCACCCTGGGCGGCTGGCGCCTGATCCCGCCGGCCCTGCTGGGTGCGTTGGGCCTGTACGCGGCCTGGCGCCTCAAACGCCAACAACCGAAGATCGCCGATGAGGCGCGGCCCATTGTGGTGCTCGGGCGTGAGTCGCTCGGGGATCGGAGCGCGCTGGTGCTCGTGGAGGTGGTGGAGTCGGATGGGGAACGTCGGCGCCTGCTCATCGGGACCGGCGGCTCGGCGCCGACCCTGGTCGCCGACCTTGGCCTTCGGCTGACCGCTGGGGTGCTCGAAGAAGCGCTTGCCGAGCGGGACCCCTCGCCGGAGGCTCAGGGTCACTGATGGCGTTTTTGTTGTTCATCTTCCTGGCGTTCGCACAGGACGTCGCCCCAGACCCGGCCGCCGCCGTCGCGGCAGGTGGCGACGCGGCGGCGTTGCTGACCGAGGTGGTCGGCGGCGACACCCCCGTGGGCGTGAACTCCGCGGTGCGGTTGATCCTGTTCCTCACCGGGCTCTCCTTCTTGCCCGCGCTCCTCGTGGTGATGACCCCGTTCGTCCGCTTCGTGGTGGTGCTCTCGCTCCTCCGCCAGGCGCTCGGGCTTCAACAATCGCCGCCCAACCAAGTGATCGTCGGGGTCTCCCTCTTCCTCACCCTCCTGGTGATGCAGCCGGTGCTCGACACGGCCTGGAGCGATGGGGTGGTGCCCTTCCTCGACGGGCAGACCGAAGCGAAGGAGGCGCTGACGACGACGCTCGCACCGATGCGGGAGTTCATGCTGGCGAACACCCGACGCGCCGACATGGCCACGATCATGGACGTCGGCAACATCGAGCGCCCCGACACGCTCGACGAGCTACCTACGGCCGTGGTGGTGAGCGCCTACGTGTTGTCCGAGCTCGAAACAGCATTTGTCATCAGCATCTATGTGTTCATCCCGTTCCTGGTCGTCGATATCGTCATCAGCAGCATCCTCTTGGGGATGGGCATGATGATGCTGCCCCCGGTGGTGGTGTCGTTGCCGTTCAAGCTCCTGGTTTTCGTGCTGATGGACGGGTGGGGGCTCCTGATCCGTGACCTGGCCGCGGGTATCGCCCGATGACGGTGATGGAGGCGACGCGGCTCGGGCGAGAGGCCCTGCTGGTGACGCTCATGGTCGGCGGCCCGGCGCTCATCGCGATCATGGTGGTCGGAACCGTGGTCTCCCTGTTTCAGGCCGTGACCCAGGTGCACGAGGCGACGCTCACCTTCTTGCCCAAACTCCTGGTCATCAGCCTCGTGCTGGCGCTCGCTTCGGGGTGGATGGCGCGCGAGCTCGTGAATTTCGGCGAACGTTGTTTCAGGCAGATCCCGGAGGCATCGCGGTGATCGCCACGGTAGCGGCCGGGATCTTCATGTTTGCACGGGTGAGCGGCCTCCTGATGACCATGCCTGCGTTGGGCTCGGGCATCGTGCCGCGCCTCGCGCGCCTGGGCGCCGCCGCGCCGTTGACGCTCGTGCTCCTGCCCGCGGGCGCGGACACCCGTGTACCCGAGACGCTGGGCCAGCTGGTGGCGGGGGTGGGCAGCGAGTTCATCTTGGGCATCGCGATGGGCACGGTGGTCTCGATCGCCTTCGGCTCGCTGGGCTCGGCGGCGGAGCTCCTGTCGACCCAGGGGGGCCTGCACATCGGGTCGATGCTCGATCCCCTCACCCTCTCTCAGCCTGGGGCGCTTGGCCTCCTGGCGAGCTGGCTGGGCACCGGCGTTTTTTTTGGGGCCGGCCTCCACCTCCAGTGCATTCAGGCGCTCGCCGAGTCTTTTGCGATCCTCCCCCCTGGCACCATTCACAACGTCGCATCGGCGGGCGAGGTGTTGGTGCCCGCGACGGGCGTGGCGGTGGCGCTCGGCATCACGCTGGCGGGGCCGCTGGTAATCTTTGTGTTCCTGGTGAACCTGGGGCTCTCCATCCTGAGCCGCATGGCACCCGGTCTTCAGCTCTTTTTTGCGGTAGGACCTTCATTTACGGTCGTCGCATCCCTCGCACTCCTACTCATCGCGCTACAGCCGATGCTCGCGGCCTGGCTCTACAGCCTGCCTGAGTCGGTCGCCGCTATCCTGGTCCTCGCCGATCTTGCGCGCTGACGATGGCGGAGAACGACGGCGCTGAAAAGACCGAGCCGGCTTCAGAACGGAAGATCGAGAAGTCGCGGAAAGAGGGCCGCGTCGCCGGCTCTCGCGAGCTCACCGCGTCGGTAGCGATGGCGTCGGCGGTGATCGTCGGCGCGCTGGTGGCGCCGTCGATGCTGGAGAACATGGTCGGTTTCAGCCGCTTTTGTTTTCAGCGTGGCATCAGCGGCGAGATCGAGGCGGGGGACCTGCCGAGCTTGATGTACACCGGCATGTGGGCCGTGGGGCCGGGACTGTTGGCCTTCCTCCTGCCCGGCAGCGTCGCCGCTGTGATCCTCGGCCTCGCGATGACGCAGTTCAACTACACCACAGACGCGCTCGAACCCAAGTTCGAACGTATCGATCCGATCAAGAACCTCCAGGGCCAGATGCTCTCGGCGCAACCGTGGGTGGGGCTCCTCAAGAGCGTCATGGTCGGCGTCGTCGTGGCCTGGGCGGTGTATTCGGCGATTGAGAGCGAGCTTCACCTCCTCCCGGCGTCATCTTCCTGGCCGGCGGGCTCCCAGCTCATTTTTCTGGGCCGCCTGATTCGCCTCGTCTTCGAGCGCGCAATCCCCATGACAGTGCTCCTGGGGATTGGCGATTATCTGTACCAGATCTGGCGCATGAACCAACAGTTGATGATGACACGTCAAGAGGTGAAGGAGGAGCACAAAGATACGGAAGGCGACCCGCTGATCAAGCAGCGTCGTCGTCAGATGGCTCGCCTGTTCACGAGCCGGCGCCGCATAGAGGACGTGGCTCGCGCGGACGTGGTGGTCACCAACCCGACCCACTACGCGGTTGCCCTCAGGTATCGGAAGGCCGAGAACGCGGCGCCGGTGATCCTCGCGCGCGGATTTGATCTCGTTGCCCTTCAGATTCGTACCATTGCGGCTCGAAATGACGTGCCCATCGTTGAGAATCGGGCGCTTGCGCGCGCGCTTGCGGTCAAGGGGCGGGTGGGCGGAGCCGTGCCGCCGGAGTTCTACGGAGCGGTCGCCAGGGTCCTGGCAGCGGTTTACCGGCGTAAGAAGCTACGTTCGACCTGAGACGCTGTACAGCGAGAATTTCTGGAAACTTTCTCTCAAAGATTGATCCCGCCGCCCGACCGACGTAATATCAACCCCGACAGAACACGCTTCTGATGGTCCGTTGGGTTGTGTGCAGGATCGGAGGGTCGAGATGGCGACATATTCCGAAGGGAGTAACTGCGTTCGTTTAGTCCCGCTCTCCGAGCGGCGGGCTGGGCGGCGTAGGCCGACAACGACGGAGCGGGAGGCGTTGATCGTCGCCCACATGCCCCTGGTCCGCATCATCGCGAGTCGCTTGGTCCGCCAGTTTTCCGGGCGAGCGGAGCTCGATGAGCTGGTGAGCGCTGGGTACGTCGGGCTCATTGAAGCGGTGGATCGTTTCGATCCAGACCGCGGCGTGCCGTTCGGCGCGTTCGCTGAGATCCGAATTCGTGGCGCGATGGTGGACAGCCTCCGTTCGGCGGACTGGGTGCCGCGCGCGGTGCGTCAACGCAACGCGCTCTTGGAGCGTACCCGCGCCCGCCTCCGCGACCGCCTCGGTCGTGACCCCGACCGCGCCGAAATGGTCACTGCGTTGAAGCTCAGCCCTACCGCCTACGACGAGATGGTGACGGGCGCCGTGGTGAACCGCCCGGTCGCGCTCGATGCGCCGGCCAGCGTACACGACGCCCGAAGCGCCGCGGAGGTCCTCGCGGCGGATGAGGCCAACGCGGTGGATCGTTGGCTGGAGCGTGAGCGGGACGACGACATGGGCCACGCCATCACCCGGCTCCCCCCGACCGAGCGCGATGTCATCGTGCTTTATTTTCAGCAGGGCCTGAAGTACACCCAGATCTGTGAGCGCCTGAACGTGTGCGAGAGCCGCGTCAGCCAGCTCCGGGGCCAGGCGGTGAGCCGGATGCAGAAGCAGCTCCGCGGGTGGATGGCGAGCTGAAGCCGAGCCCCGCGACCATGAGCATCCAGTCGTAGTGGTGGAGGCCCATCACCAGGGCGATCCCGAGGTGCATGAGGACCGCCGCAGTCGCGTAGAGACGCCGGAGCCGTGGCACCAGGAAAAGCCCGAAGCTGCACTCGATGAGCAGGGTGCCGTGTCCGAAGAAGGCGCACAAGGCAGGCAGCTCCGCGAGCCCCTGCCGAAGTGCGCGGAGCGGCTCGACGCTGCCGTAGCTGTGCACCATCAGGTGCATCGCGAGGTTGGGGCCGCTGGCCCACTCCAAGCCGCTGCCGCTCACCTTTGACCAGCCCGCGAAGCTGTAGCACGCCGCGGTGATGCCACAGGCCGCCTCGACCCCCGCGGCATCGGCGGCGCCGACGCCCTGGCCCCGGCTGCGCCAACGCGCGAGCCACCAGGCCACCATCGCAGCGCCGGGCAACACCACCGCGCGGTTGGCGTGGTGAGCGTCCGGCGCCCATTGTGCGCTTTGCAGGTGGCTCATGAGCACGAGCAGCGCAACGATGAGCGCGGCAGCGACCGGCGCGCGCCGTCCCAGCACGAAGGCGAGGCAGGCGCCGGCAAAAACCACGCTCACCAGAGCGAAGCCTGGCCCGCTGGTGAGCGGGGCCAGCGGCAGCCAGGCCGAAGGCCCGTAGGCGTGGGGGAGCCCGCTGACCCGGGTGACGCTGGAGAGTGACGCCCACGCAAAGAGTAGGGAGAGACCCATCAATATCCGAGGCACCCTCGTCGCGAGGCTCAGGCCTCCGCCGCGACGGGTCGCGGGCGCGGCGCTCATCGGCCCCCCACCGGCCACGCCGTGCCCCGCGCGTCCACCCGATCCTCGGCGTACACCTTCCCTTCGGGCCCGACGCTCAGGATCACCACGCCGACCTCGATGACCACCGGACCGGGGCCCGAGTCAGCGGCGGCCGGATGCGCTGCGATCCAGGCCTGTTGTTCGGAGAAGTGTTGCTGGACCGTACAGCGGTAGCCCTGGTGCGCCACGTCAACATCTTCTGGCCGGACGCCCCCAAAGCCCGTGTACGACCAAGGCGACGCCCAGACGCCGTCGGCGCGGAACAGGGGCGCCACCATCGGCTCGGCGCCGCTCGGAAACTCGAACATCCGGCGTTCAACGAGGGGTACGTGCCCCCCCACCAGGAGGGCCGCCGAGAGGTAGCTGCCGAAGGCCACCAGCGCAGGGCCGGGTCGCATCGCGGCTCAGGCTAACGGGGGAAAGCTGAGGCGCCGGCGCTCCGAGCGCGGCGTCGCCTCATAGAGGTCCACCGAACGCGAGAAGGCCCAGATCTGGCCGCTCCGCGTGGCTTCCATACCGCACAGGAAGCCGCGCAGGCGCACCTGACTCTCCCCATCGAGGTGAAGTTCGGGCCCATCCAGCAGGATCTCGAGGCCCGCGAGGATCCACTCCATCAACCGGCTCTTTCCTACGCCGATCTCGCCAAAGACGAGCATCCGGCGAGGGAGGCCCCGATCGAAGTCGTCCCCGTCACGCCACTCGACGGCCTGAAAGGGCCCCACACCGGAAGCGGAGAGGGCAGTGATCCGGAGCGCTGCGGCCATGGCCTATCCTACCCCTCCGCCCCACGTTTCGGCGAGGGCGGCGGCCCCAACGAGGTGCTGCTACGCTGCTGGGGTGAAGCTGCCCCCCCTGCCCCCCCTCGTCTTCCTCCTCGCCCAGAGCCCCTTGCTCCACGCGTGCACCGCCACCTCGGACGGCCCGCCCGTCGAGAGCAAGGTACCGGCCGGCGATGACACTGCCGGGACCGACTCCGGGCCGCCTGAGAGCCCCGACCCCGCGACGGTGCCTCTCTCGGGAACGTGCGAGATGGAGGACGATTTGGGCGGATTTCTGGTCAAGTCGGTGGTGGACGAGACGACGGTGGAGGGCACCGTCGCCGACGGCGTGATCCCGGCGAGCGTGCTCGAGGAGATCGGCGCGGAGGGCGACTGCCGGGTGCTGCGGCGGAACAACCCCTACTGCTCCCCCACGTGCGATCCGGGAGAGGTCTGCGACTTTGACGGGACCTGCCTGCCCTATCCGGCGAATCAGGACCTGGGCACCGTGACGCTCACCGGCATGGTGCAGCCCGTGACGATGGAGCCACTGTTCCCCGGCAACAGCTACTACGACACCACGCTGCCACATCCTGGCTTTGTACCTGGCAGCCTGCTCAGCCTCGAAATGGCGGGCGGGATCTACGGACCCGTCTCTCTCTACGGCGTGGGGGTGGAGCCGCTCGATATGGCGGGTGTGTCATGGAAGATCGAGTCGGGCGTCGCGCTCGACCTGACCTGGCCGGCGCCTACGGGTCCGATTCAACGTTCAGAGGTCCGGGTGAGCCTGTCGATCGACCAGCACGGCGTGTCTCCGAGCGCGCTCTCGTGCCGGTTCGACGACGATGGGAGCGGCAGCGTGCCGGCGGCGATGATGTCCCTCCTGGTGGACGTAGGGGTCACTGGATTTCCCACTGGGAGCATCGAGCGCCTGACCGGCGACCGGGTAGAGGTGTCGGCGGGCTGTTTCGACCTCAAGGTGAGCGAGCCGAGAACCGTGTCCGTCGATGTGGTCGGTCATACGCCGTGTATAGCGGACCCGGACTGCCCAGCTGGGCAGAGCTGCAACCTGGAGCTACAGACCTGCTACTGACCGCTTCGTGATGCCGGAGGCCTGCCGTTGGGCGCGGCGAGTCATTGCCGCGGCAGATCTTCGAAGAGCCGAACAAAAGCCTCGTGTAACCACCGGTTACTGACCAGGAGCTCCGGAATCTCTGGTGCCCAGGCGCTTCCGTCGAGCCGGGTGATCTCCCCGCCGGCTTCCGCGACCAGCACGGCGCCCGCGGCGGTATCCCAAGCATGAAGGCCAAACTCCCAGAAGGCGTCCGCGGAGCCGTTGGCGACACAGGTCATGTCCATCGCCGCGCTGCCGCTTCGCCGCACCCCCTGCGTGCCCTCCAAAACGCGCTGAACATAACTTAGGTAAAACACCGAGTTTTTGACGCGATCGTAAGGGAAGCCCGTGATCACCAGGGCGTCTGAGAGCACCCGGGTGTTTGACACAGCGAGCGGCGTAGGGGGCGCGGCGCCGACCTGTACGGTGGCGCCTCCCCCGAGAGCACCGGAGAAACACTGGTCACGCACCGGGTCGTAGATCACGCCGACGAGGGGACGCGGCCCGTCGCAAAGCCCGATGGACACGCAGTAGAAGGGAAAACCATGGACGAAATTCGTTGTGCCGTCCAAGGGATCGACCACCCAGCGGAGGCCGCCCTCCTGGCCCCCGCCCTCCTCGCCCTGTACGGGCACGGCGGGGTCGAGCCGTCCGAGCACCTCGCGGATTGTCCGCTCCGAGGCCAGATCGATCTCGGTGACAAGGTCGATGGCTCCTTTGTGGTGGACACGCTCTGGGCGCCGCTTGAGGAGCTCCCCCGCGGCGCGCGCCGCGAGGACGCCGTCATTCCGGTGGCGGAGCAGGCGGTCGGGGTCGACGGTGCTCATGTGGCCGGTGAGTCGATCAGCAAGGTCACCGGACCATCATTGACGAGCTCGACCTGCATGTGGGCGCCGAAACGGCCGGTGACGGCGCCGAGGGCGGCGGCCAATCCGAGGTAGAGCGGCTCGGCCAGTTCAGGTCGGGCTGCGCCGATGAAACTTGGCCTTCTACCTCGACTACAGTCGCCGTGGAGGGTGAACTGCGACACGAGCAGCACGCTACCCGCGACGTCGGTGACCGAGAGGTTCATCTTGCCGGCGGCGTCTTCGAAGATCCCCAGGTTCTTGAGTTTATCGGCCATCCACCGCACCTGTTCGGTGCCGTCCTCGGGGGCGATGCCCAGGAGCACCAGGAGGCCAGGGCCGATACGGGTCACTACCTCGTCCGCGACGGTCACCGAGGCGCGCCGGACGCGCTGAACCACGACGCGCATCAGGGCCCCGTACAGGTCACTTTGCCGTTGTCGTCGCTACATGTCACCGTGCCGCCTCGGCTCACCTGCACAGCGCCCTGGCCGCGACCGATACGCACCCGACAGGTCTGCGTACCCACGAAGGTGAGCGAGGTGCTACCGGCAAATTCAGCGGTCTGACCGTCCCCGCACTGGACCTTGGCCTCCCCGCCGTTGGCGGAGAAGCGCACCTGGTAGGACGAAAAGTTCGGCTCGCCGGTGCTGGTCTTGCTCGTGGTGGCCGTGGTCGTCGTGGTTGTCGTGGTTGTCTTCGTTGCGGGGGGCGCGGCGGTGGACGAGGAGGTCTTGGCGCTGCTCGAGCCGGTGCTGCTCTTCGACGCGCTGCTGGTGCTTCCGGAGGACGTGCTTCCGGTGCTCCCCGAGGAGGTGCTACCGGATTTACTGGCGGAGGAGCTGCTTGAAGGCGAGGCCGAAGCGGCCGAGGATACGCTCGTAGTGCCGCTGGTTTTGGTCTCGTCGGTCTTGGTCTCGTCGGTCTTGGTCTCGCCGGTCTTGGCCTCGCCGGTCTTGGGCTCGTCGGTCTTGGTCTCGCCAGTCTTGGTCTCGTCGGTCTTGGGCTCGTCGGTCTTGGGCTCGTCGGTCTTGGCTTTTTCGTCGGTGGTCTCGGACGGGGTGCCCCCCGCGAGGCTGTAGATGTAGCCGGCGCCGCCCAACAGGGTGACCACGCCGCTACAGAGCACGATCGCAGCGATGATGCCGCCGACGATCAGCCCGATGTTGCTCCGGCCCGCCGGCTCCGCGGGCTCGGCCGCTGCGCTGGGCCCGCGGATATCCACGGTCGCGACGTCGGTGCGCTGGGGCCGAGTTTCGGCGCGAGGGGGGCTGACGGGAGGGGCGACGCGCGGGGGCGGTGGATCGGGCGGCGACGGGATCGCGACGCGCCGGATTTCTGGGGGAGACTGGCGCTTGCGCGCTTCCATCTCTTCGAGGAACTCCTGGTCCTCATCTGCGTACATCGCGGCGAGCTTCTCTTTGGTCCAGGCCGCCGTGCTCGCGCCCTTGCTCGAAGGCGCCTGCCGGGCGGCGCCCCGTTTGATCGGGACGGAGATGCTGACCGCGCCACCGAGCTGTTCGCGGTCGTCGCGGACCGGCGGAGGCGCGACCGGCGCGGCGGGCCTGCTGCGGGGGGCGTCGCTCGACGCGCGGCGCGCCCAGGAGGCCAGGCCCTCCCCCGGGGTCTGGCTGGCCGCGAGCGCCAACACGTTGGCGACATCCAGGGGCGCGGGCCGCTCCTTGGGGTTCCACGCCAGGCAGGCGCACAAGAAGCTGCGAAGCTCGTCCACCCACCGCTTTCCGGCTACGGCCCCGAGCTCCAGTGCCACTGCGCGATCCACCACCGTCTCGTCGTGGGCGTCGGGGTCGCGTGGGAGCGGACCGGGCGGGCGCTCCGAGAGCACGGCATGCAGCAGGAGCCCGAGCCCGTAGACGTCGGCTTCGGGGCGATCTCCCACCCCTTCGGGGAAGCTGTTGGTACGCCGGAGGACGCCCCAGCCGTCTACAGAGACCGCGCCGCGCTGGTCGACACGGATGGAGACGGGCTGGATGTCGCCGTGGACCTGGCCGTCTTCGAGCGAGATACACAAGAGATCTGCCACCGCCGAGCCGATCTCGAAGGCGGCCTTGAGCGGTGGGCGCTCACGTTCGAGGAGCGCTTCGACGGTGGCGCCGGGGCCGTCACCCTCCCCGGTGATGATGTTGCCCTCGGTGCCGGGCTCTCGGGTGTAGCACCAGGTGTTCACAGGCCTCTCCGACCGGGGCATCTATCACGGTTCAGTATCCCGAGCCGCTCGGGCATCGGGCCACGGTGCCCGCCTGACTGCAGAGTCGGGCGGGACAAGCTTGATCGCCGATCTTCGGCGGACCGCCCAGGCCTCAGTTCTCGAGCTCGGGCGCCTCGTTGAAGAGCCGCTCGGCTTCGGCCTGGACACGCGCGAACAGCGCGTCGTCGTCAAGCGGGCTGTAGGTCTCCCCACCGTCTTCATCTTGCGAATAGCGGAGGATGAACACCTCCATCGGCTCCTCTTCGTCCTCGGACTCCTCCAAGGTCGTCAGGAGCGCGAACTGCTGGTCGTCCAACTCCACGATGCCCAGGAAACGATAGCTGGCCTCGGTGCCGTCCTCATCGGCCAGCACGACGATATCGTCGCCTTCTTCGTCTTCTTCTTCGTCATCGTGGTCATGTTCGTGGTTGTGCTCGGCTGCTTCCGGCTCGTCTTCGTGCTTCTTCGCCATCGGGCCTCCTGGGAAGCCGCCTGGCCTCCGTGCGCGCCGTTGCTAACCGACCTTCCCGCCCCGCGCCCCCAAAGTTCTCCCGGGCCGCACGTTGGCGGTTCAGAATTTTCCCGCCCGACCGGGCCGCCGATCACGGCGCGGCGGCCCGTGCGCCTTCCCGCGCGACGGTTGCGTGGTCGGGCACCAGCAGCACCCGGAGCGTTGTGGATGTGCTCAACCCCAGGGCCCGACCCCACCGAAGGCGACGGAGGTCCAGCCAGAAGCTGCGCGGACCACTGATCCTCCGCCCCGGCTCGAAGGTCAGCTGACGGTAGCCGGGCAACCGTAATGACAGCTCCGGGTTGCTGAACATCCGCACCCGCAGGTCCATCGGCGCCGTGCCGATCCGCGCATCGTCGCGGTAGATGAACGCTCCCGGCGGCACGCTCACCACCCGCACCCGGTGGGCGCAGCCGAGGTGGAGAGCCAGGAGGAGCACGAGAAGTCGCACCGCCTCGCTGTATCCGAGCTTTGCCGGGCTGTCGCTATCCGTCGTCCGTCGAAGCCCTACTGTCACGAAAGGTCTCTGCTCCGCTCACCTGGACCAGAGCGCCAAAAGTCCAAAGCGGTCGGCGGGCAGGTTGAGGTATACGATCGACCTGGAGGTTGATTGGCCGGACGGACACGATGCCTGTTTTGGTTTTACGGTGAACAAGACCGCCAGTTTGTCTTTGCGTTCAACTGGCTCGAGGCCCTTGGTTATGTCCTGCCCGCCGGGCCCGGTGGATTACCGCGCCACCTCGCGTGTGAGCGGGGGGCGTCAGGTCGGGTGGTGGTCCGCGACATGGACCGCGGAGTTACCTTTTTGCTCGTTCCGGACTCAGCCGGACTCGAAGAGGCCGAGGTGGAAGACCTCCCGATCGAGGCGACCGCCGACAGCGGGATTCCGGCTTGATCGTGTGATGCTGGTCCGCGGGCGCCGGTAGAGGCGGCGTCAGCCTCGCGCCACGAGCTTACGAGTGGCCCGCAACACTGACTCGTCGGTCCCGACCTCTTCGATCGCGTTCAGCGGCACCCAGCGGGCGTCCTCGACCTCCGCGCCCGCGCGGATCGCCCAGGAACGCGCCCGCAGCAACACCCTCACGTCGAAATGGTGGTGGGAGGGCTCACTTCCCAGCGCCGGGATCTGATGGACGTCGACATCGAAGGGCTCGAGGCCGATCGGATCGGCCTTCGCTACGGACGCCTCTTCAAGGAGCTCTCGCCGAGCGGCGGCGAGGATGTCGGCGTCGTGCCTCTCGATGTGCCCGCCCGGTTGCAGCCATCGTCGGAGCTTCCGGTGCAGGATGAGGAGCACCGCTTTTTCGTCGGGAGAGAGCAGGAAGGCGCTCGCCGTGAAGTGTCCAGGTACAAGGTGGCTGCGCGTGAAGGGATCTCCCTCCACCGCGGTGAGGGCCAGCATCTTGTGCCGATGACCGGACTCCACGGCGTCAGCCGCCCTGAACGCGAGCAGGGCCGCTCGAAGACGGTCGAGGCGATGAGTCTGAGACATCTCGTGACAACGTAGCGTCACGCGGGCCTCCTGCAAGGGCCTCGTTGCTTTCAGGCTCAATCCGCCGGGCGGGTGAACGAGGGGCCCGACCCGCTTGTCGCCCGCCAGCTCCGGCTTCGTGCGACCTCCTCCTGGTAAGCCATCACCTCTTGCAGGCGACGGTCCGCGCTCCAGCCCAGGAGCCCGGCCATCCGGTCGGCTACCCGGTCGACCGCCCCAAGGCCCTGCTCCGTGTCTCGATAGTAGAGCTGCGTCCTTCGGATCAGGACGTCGCACACGGTCCGCGCCAGCTCCTTCTCCACACCCCAGTCCACCTGGGCCAGGCGCTCCGGCCTCCCCTCGACCAGGGCGGCGCCCAACGCGGCGTTTTCCTGGATCCGCGCGGCGACTTCGATGCCGCGCATCCCGTAGGTGTCACAAAAGAGCCTCGCTGTCGGCTCATCTACGGGGCCGGCCTCCTGAATGAGCTTCACTACGCGGCCGCGGTCGTCGTCCTCCGGCCAACCGACGCCACCCGGCAGCGCCCGTTGGTCGGTACGCGCGTCCCGAGTGGCCCGCACCTGGCCGGACAGTTTGAGCAGGCTCACCGCCCGGTCCACCAGCTCCGCCGCCATACGACGGTAGGTGGTGAGTTTTCCGCCGGCGATCGTCAACATGCCGTCTGGCTCGACCACGATCTCGTGCTCACGGCTCACCGAGGAGGCGCTCCCGGTGTGGGCGATGAGCGGGCGTAAGCCGGCCCAGGTGGACAACACGTCCTCCGCGGTGAGATTGGCGCCGGGAAAGTAGTGATTCCCCGCGTTGAGCAGGTAGGCGACGTCGGTCGAGCTGGCGGCCACCAGCGCCGGATCTACCGGTTCGTCGGTGTCTGTCGTGCCGATATAGGTGTGATCTCCCCAGGGAATCGCGAAGAGCACCCTGCCGTCTTCCGGATGGAAACACACGACGGCGGTGTTGACCGGCAACCGCCGGCGGTCGACCACGATGTGTACCCCCTTGGTCGGTCGTAAGAGAGGCTGGGCCTGACCGGCCAGCGCACGCGTCATGTCGGTCCAGGCGCCGGTGCAGTTGAGGACGACCTTTGCGGAGATCTCCCGCTCCTCGCCGCTGTGGGCGTCGCGCACGCGCACCCCGTGGACGCGCCCACCCGCGTCATGGCTCATACCGATCACGCGGGTCCACGTGTGGAGGACCGCGCCGTTGGCGGTGGCGTCGATCGCGTTCTCCAAGGTGAGGCGGGCGTCGTCGGTGGCGCAGTCGTAGTAGAGCGGTGCGCCCCGGAGATCCTGGCTGCGAAGGGTCGGTTCCTCGCGGCGGACCTCGTCAGGGGACAGGTTTCGGTGAATCTTGGGCGAACGGAACAGCGAGAGGCCGTCGTAGAGCCACATGCCGATGTTGACCGTGAAGACGCCGCGCCGGGAGTGTTTGTAGACCGGGAAAAGGAAGCCCAGCGGCACCACCAGGTGCGGGGCGATGTCCATGAGCACGCGCCGCTCCGACACCGCTTCGAAGACCAGCGAGAGCTCTCCCTGCTCGAGGTAACGGAGCCCGCCGTGGACCAGCTTCGAAGAGCGGGACGAAGTGCCGAAGGCGATATCGCGTTGCTCGACAAGGCAGGTTTGAAGGCCACGCATCGCGGCGTCACGTGCGGCGCCCGCGCCTACGATCCCGCCGCCGATGATGAGGATGTCGAAGGTGTCGTTCATCCCCGCCAACGTAGCGCGAACACCCCGGGTGAGGGTAGACAGCGTGATGGCCTTTCGACCCGTACCCACGCCTTTTACGCACCGGCAGCTCCAGATTTGTACCAACCAACGCGCCCCCGAGACGGGAAAACCCTCTTGCGGCCGGCACGGCGGGGTGGAGCTGCGGGAACGCCTGAAGCGCGCGGTGAAGGAGGGTGGAAAACGGGGTGCCGTTCAGGTGATCGGCACGAGCTGCCTGGGGGTGTGTCCGGCCGAAGGCGTGATGGTGGGGCTCCTGCCCGACCACGCGTGGGGCGTCGTCGGGCCAGACGAAGAGGCGGCCTTGTTGGCCGTGCTTTTGAATCCCGAGGCCCCCGTGGGGGCGGGTCTCAGCCTCCCGCCGCCAGAGCCTTGAGCGCTTCGGGTGAAGGGAGGAGCTTCGCCCAAACCTGAGGCGTCCTCACCGCCCTGGCCCACGCCGCCAGCGCGGGCGCAAAACATTCGGGCCGTGGATCCACCCAGGACAGCGCCAGGGCTCCGCCCGCGACAAGCAGCGCAACGGCGGCGGGCGTGGGCACCCCCGCGGCAAGCCGAAGGTGGATCATTCGGCGTACTACCTCGGTAACCCAGGCGTCGAGCTCGGGGTCCAGGGGCGTGGAGCTCGGGGGCTCGGTCCAACCGGGTAAGGCGGTCGCGAGCGCGGCCAGGCCCGCGGATTGGTCACGGGAGGTGCCCGGACGCGCCAGGAGCTCTGAGAGGCGCAGGGTGTTCAGGGCGGCGATCCATCGAGACTCGAAGCCGGGACGGACGAGACCCACCAGGAGGCCTCGCCAGCCCTGCGCCGCCAGAAGCCCGAGGAGCATTGCCTCCAGCTGTACCAGCCCCGGATCGGGTGAGCCCGAGCTCATCAACATATGGGCGGGCTCCAGGCGCTCACCCGTGCGCCAGGTGCGAAATGCGGTGTAACATCCTGGATCGATGCCGATACGACGCTGCTCCCCCACCCGGAGGGCCACCAGAGGATACTGCGCGCAGATCGCCGGCTTGGCGCTCGCGCCAAACTCTCGGTGAATCGCACATAATCCTTCAGCGGTCGCGAAAACGCAGGCGTCGTCCACCACCCGGAGCCGGCCGTCCACGACGGGCTCCGGGACGCCGAGCCGGGCCGCGAGATCCTCGATGCGGGCGCGCTCCTCCGCCAAAAGCGTGACGCGCGCCCCGCGGCAGCTACCGCCGCAGGACAAGCAGGTGTGGCGGAGTTCCATATCTACCGTCTAACGCCGCGACCGCTCCGTCAACGGCGACCCTTTCCCAGGAGCTGGTTCCTGGCCGCCGCCTGTTGATGGATCCTCTTCCATCCTGCGCGCCGTGTCGCCATCGCCGAAGGATCGTCGCGATCTTCGGCCCAGGCGAGCTCGCGCTGGAGCTTCTGGTAGGAGCGCCATCGCGCGGGCTCCAGGCGGCCGTCGTCCAGCGCCTGGGGCACGGCGCACCCCTGGTCCCCGCTGTGGCGGCAATCCCGGAAGCGGCAGGCCCGGAGCACGGTGACCACCTCGGGGTAGGTGTCGTCCACGCTCGTGGCATCTACCGGGCCGACTTGTCGCACGCCGGGATTGTCAAGGATCCAGGCGAACCCTCCCGGCACGTTGACCGCGATCAGCTCGCGCGCGGTGGTCGTGTGCCGGCCGCGGTCATCCCCCGAGCGGACCTCGCCCACCTCCTGGATCGCCCTCCCGGCAATCCAGTTGATCAAGGTGGACTTTCCGACCCCCGAGGCGCCGAGGAGCGCGATCGTGCTCCCTGGTTTCAGCGCGGAGATCAGCGCGTCGCGGCCGCGGTTCTCCGCTGCGCTCACCGGCAGGACGGGCACGCCCTGGCTCACGGCCTCGAACGCGGCTATGGTCGGCGCCACATCGACGCCCGCGTCCGCTTTGGTCAAGAGGAGCATCGCCGGCACCCCCGCGTCGCGGATCACCGCCAACCAACGCTCAAAACGCCGGAGGTTGAGGTCGTGCCCCATCGCCATGCAGACCACGGCCAGGTCGAGGTTCGCGCCCACCGGCTGCACGGTGCCGCCGGGATCTCGGCGTCGAAGCAGGCTCCGGCGGCCGAAGCGGTGGCTGACCGACGGAGGATCGTGGTCGAGCCGACAGAGCACCCAGTCGCCAACGACGACGGAGTGGGCGCTCTCGGCGTCGGGATCGTGGGGGTCTGCGAGGTTGGGGATCCGGGGAGCGAGACGCGCGCGTGGGCAGTCCGGCGCATGGGGCAGATTGGGGCTTTCAGGAGGAAGAAGTAGGGACACCTGGTCGTGGGAGCGAAAAGCGACACGCGCGACACGGGTCTCGGGGTGGAGGAGAGAGATGTCGGTTTGAGCGAGCAGATCGGGGCCGAAGCCCATGGAGTGAAGAGTGAGCACAGCATTCCAGGTGCCGCTCGAGAGCGGACACAGAGGGGCGCCCACGCGCGGGTGAGCGTGGGCAAGACTCGGACCCGAAGGCCCGAAGATCCGGGTGTTTGGGGGGTGGGCCCCCGATCCTCAACGCGGCTGCGCGGGCCGGTGTTCAGCGCCGGGCGGGGCAACCCGGGACGGAGACCAGCGGCGCGGCGGGAGAGGATCCAGGAAGAACAATGGTCATGGTGCCCTCCATCCCGTGATTCACCTGCCGGAGATCGGCGGCGCGACCGCGGGCGCGGTCTTGTGGCGGCGATAGCGTCCTGACTCGGGTACGTCAAGTGACTGCGCGGTCCCCGCTCGGCCGTTCGTCAGCTCGAGACCTTCAGAACTCGCCGCCGATCACCCATCCGACGGTGCCCAGCGCCAACCCGAGGGTGGTGACGCCCCCGGCTACCCACGCCCCTGTCGCGTAGCGGTCCGCCGTCCGCTGCCGCCACTCATAGTCCTTGATGCCCACCGCGCCGTAGCCCTCCGGTTCGCGAGTCCGCATCTGCCGCATCTGGATCAGCTCGGTCGCGACGAGGGCGGCCCCGACGCCCGTCGTCGCGATGCCCGCGCCGAGGAGCACCTGGGCGGGCCGTTGGCGCGCGCGCGCCTCCAGCGTATCTGAGGCCGGCAGCGCGGCCCAGGAGGCGCCGTCGAGCCGCCAGGTCTGTATGCCATCCCAGGCCAGCGCGTTGGATTGTCCTTGTTGCTCCAGGTTGATCAGCGCGGTGAGCACCGGCTGAATGGCCGGATCTGCGAGGCTCTCCGCCGTGAAAGCAGCGCCGTGGATCAGCACCGCCGCTCCGCCGGGCTCAGCCTCAACCAGCCACGTACGCGCCGGGCTCAGAGTCTGGACGATGTGGGGGCCGGCCCGAAGGCGGACACGCTGCTCTTCTACGGTGACCGGGCGGCCATCGACGAGCGGCGGCACCAGTCCTGGCCCGACAAAAAGGCTGAAGTTGAGCACGACGGGCTCGGCCAGGACCTCCCGGAACAGGCGGCCGCGCTCGGGATCGATCCGATCATCCCACTTGAGCTCTGGATAGAAATCGCGCGCGCGCCTCCAGGCCGTGGTGGCCGTCGCAGCATCACCCATCTCAAACGAGGCATATCCGTACAGGAACAGCGCCCGGCTCACCAACGACACTTCGGCGGGCACCTGAAGACAGGGGAGCCAACGGAGCTGTGGCCCCAACACGTCCCGCATCACCGAGAAGCGGCCTTCACGCAGTCGGTTCTCGGCGGCGCGTGTGGCCTCTCGGAGCGCGTCCAGCGAGGGCACCTGCGCCGCGCACGCCGCGTCGGCAGCTCCGAGCAGGGTCACCTCAGGCAACGCGACCGGCAGAACGAGCGGCGTCAGCTCCCAGCTTGGCGTACCGCTGTCCAGCGCGACCCGAGGCATCGCCTCCTCCGTCGGATTTGACAGCAGGACCGGGGTCAGGGCCCAGCCCGCGGCACACAGGGTCAGCATTCGTCGTTGTCCTCGAAGCTCCAACAATAACGCGTTGTTGTGTTGGGCAGGACCTTGAGGTCGAGCTCGCGGACCGCCCCGTCCTTGTCCGTGAGGCGCACCCGTCGCACCCCGGAGGGCACCTCGAAGGCAGCGGGGGTTTTTCTCCCGATCTCCCTGCCATTAACGCTGATTCGGGCGTAGGGCCAGGTTCGCAGGTCGAGCGTGCCGGCCCCCTGTGGCGTCGGTGGCGGCGGAGGGCGGCCGCGGGTGCAAGCCGGGAGCCCGTCGAAGCCGCAGGCGAAGCGGTCCGGGGCGTCGATCACGGGAGGCTCGGCCAACGGCAGGAGGACCTCCGGAACGTCATGGCGTTCCACCACGGTGAACCACTCGACCTCGTAGCCGGACACCAGCTCCAGGCCGGGCTGGAGCGCGACGCTCCGCGCCGGCCCGGGCGCCCAACCGACGGCGACACCTTCGCCCCAGGGGCCCCCTGGCGCGGCGCCAAACGCGTACACGAGCTCGTCCGCGATCGGGCGATAACCGAGGAGTGGTGTAACGTTTGGGGAGGCGACCACCGGGGCGGGGAGTGGGGGCGCGACGGAGAGCCGCGCCGATACGAACCAGGCTCCGGCGAGCAGCCCGAGGGTCGCCACGAAGGCGCCCGACACCGCCCAGATAAACCGAACATCCGCCCCTTTGTTGACTTGGGAGTCGGGGGGTACCCCGGTGCCCCCCGCGACGGTGCCGCCCCCCCGCGGAGGCGCATAAGTCTCGTTGGAGATGTGTGATCGGGTAGCTTCTGGCTCCCGAATCGGCACGCCGCCGATCACGGGCCCCGGGCTCCAGCCCAGGATCTCACGCAGCGCCGTCGCGTCGGCCGGACGGTCGGCGGGATCCTGCTCGAGGCAACGCAGGACCGCCTCGCTCAAGTGAAGGGGAAGCGCCTCCGCAACTGCTGCGAGCGGCGCCTGCTGCTCGGCGAGCGCCGACTTCAGGCTGGACGACGAAAAGAGCGGCTGGCCCGTGAGCATCTCGTAGAAGATGCAGCCCAGCGCGTAGACATCGGTACGTTTGTCCACGGTTGTCGCGCCCCTACCCTGCTCGGGCGCCATGTAGCCGGGCGTTCCAACCACCGTGCCGTCCGTGGTGTACCGCGCCAGCTCCCCCATCACCTTCACCAGGCCGAAATCGGCGACTTTCGCCGTACCTTCCCGATCGAGCAGCACGTTGCCGGGTTTGAGATCGCGGTGCACCAGCCCGCGTTGGTGGGCGGTCTCGACGCCAGCCAGGATCCCGCGAAAGAGGAGCTCGGCCTGATCCAGCGGAGGCGCGCCAAAGTGGTGGCTGATCCACTCGTGCAGGGTCACCCCCTCGACGTACTCCATGATCATACAGGGCGAAGGGCCCAGCATCAGGAAGTCACTCAGGCCGACGATGTTGGGGTGTTTGAGGCTGGCCTGGGTCTGTGCCTCGAGTCGGGCGCGCCGGACGATCTCGGGGTGGCTACGGTTGATCAGCTTGAGGGCAAAATACTGATGAAGGTGCTCATGCTCGACCAGGAAGACCTGACCCATTCCGCCTTCGCCGATAAAACGGACTACGCGGTATCGTTCGACGGTCTGGCCGGCACTCAGCATTCACCAGCAGCATACTCCGCACGGGTGGGCCGCGCCGTAGTTGCCGCCGGGCCTCCGCCAGGGGCGCGCGGGCGCCGGGGGTGCGTGAACGCGGGATATGTCGAGTCCGTGCGAGGTGGCCGGTGAGCTGGGGAAACTCGTCACTTGGTCTGGTCGCGGCGGCGCTCGGCGCTTGCACCGAGGCGAAGCCGCCGGCGCCGGCTCTCGAGGTCGGGCAGGTCGGTGGAGCGAGTGTGGTCGTGCTCAACATCGACACCTTTCGTAAGGACCGGAGCTCCTTTTACTCGGACGCGCCGGCGTCGATGCCCCTCACCACGCGACGGCCGTGGCTGGTCGTCGATGGCGCGTGGTCGGCCAGCTCGTGGACCGTGCCGGCGACCGCCACCCAGCTCTCGGGCCGGCCCGTACACCAACACCGGGTGCGCGACGCCGACATGCCGGGCGACTCCGGGGCGCTCGATGGCGTCTTTCTCACCGAGCATCTCGGCGGTCTCGGCTGGGAGACCAGGATTTACACGGGCAATCCGTTTTTCGGGCGTGTGGGGGACTTCCCCGCCAGCGCCGAGCTCACCCTGTTCCCCGACGATGGTGCGGAGAGCAATGCCGGCACCCTGGCCTCGGCCGCGCTCACCTGGGTGGAGAGCGTGGACGTGGACCAACCCTTCTTCCTGTGGTTCCAGCCGATGGACGCCCACGATCCTTGGGATCCGCAGCCCGAGGACTTCGGCCGCTGGTCCGATCCGGCGCTGGTTCCCTTCAACATCGATGACATGAGTGAGGTGCAGCAAGCCGATCTCGGGGAGGCGCTCACCGCGACCTCCGACCCCGCGCCGATCCGGGAGGCCGTCTCGGCGGTGTACGATGAGCAGCTCCTGGAGCTGGATCGTATGGTAGAACGCCTGATCCTGGGCCTGGACGCGCGCGGCCGGCTTGAAGACACGCTGGTCGTGCTCACCGCCGATCACGGCGAGCTCCTGTTTGACGGGGCCGATGACGAATACGGCCACGCGGGTTTCCTTCATCGGGCGGTAGGCGAGGTGCCCCTCGCCCTGCTTCACCCGGATCTGGAGCCCGGCCGCGCGCTCTGCCTGACCGCCGCAGAGGACCTCGCCCCTACGGTGCTCGACCTGCTCGGCGCGCCGCCGCTTCCTCAGGCCGTCGGGCAGAGCCTTCGTTCTACCTGCCGTTCGGCGGTGACGGCGGAGCATTGGGCCCAGGAGGAGCTCCGGAGCGTGAGCGCGAGCACGGCGTCTGGCCGGATGGAGCTCCGGTGTGAGGGAGGCTCCGCGGTTGGTTTCGACCTGGCGAATGACCCGGGCGAGCGCGAGCCGCTCCCCGTCGATCAGGTCCCGGACGCCGGCACGCTCGCGGCCGCCTTGGACGCGCTGGTGGTGGACGTCGAGGCGGTGGACGGGACGGTCTGTCGCCGCGACGATCTGGACCGGGTGCCGCACTGAGCGGACGGGGTGACTGGCATGCGCGGATGTAGGGAGCTCTACGCCGAAATCACGACGCCGAGCCTCGGTGGCCGACGGGTGACGGCGCTTCCCCGGTCGTTCAAGGGGCGGCCTCAGGAGGGGGCGGGAGACCTCCGTCCGCCCGCTCCGAGCTGACCGGCCCGTCGAGCGCGGGCAGGGGTCCCAGCGCCACGACATCGACCCTCAAGGTACAACCTCCGTTGACCGGGCTCTCGAGCAGCGTCTGACGCACCCGGGAGCTGCGCCACGCCCCGGCCAGGCTGTCGCTTGGGCACAGGATGGAGAGCAGGGTGCGGAACTCACCGGGCGGCCAGGCGCCGTCGAAAAGCGGTCCGCGAAAGAGGGTCCAGTCCTGGCCCTGCACCTTGACCACGCCGTAGTCCCAGCGATAGCCGCGACCCTGAGCCGCGAGTACGACCGAGCCAAAGGCTGGAAGAAAGGGCTGGTCGCCGAGAAGGAGCCCCACGGTACCCTGCTCGCCCTGCTCGCCCTGCTCGCCCGCCATCGCCGTGAAGGCCTCGTCGAGCTTCCAGGAGCCGAGCTCGATGTCGGTAGGTCGGTACCAGGCCGAGCGGGGCCACGAAGCTTCCGTCCAGCTTCTGAGGGGGTGGAGGTGGATCGCCTCGCCGGTGCGCGCGCCGGGCGCGAAGGCGCGCGCGGTGTACCAGGTCTGGATGAGCCCGAGGGCCAGCGGAATGACCATGGTCCAACCACGGAAAGCTCCAGCCAGCGCAGCGAGGAGCAGCAGGGCGGGCGCCGCGTACCGGTCCTGAGCCTGGTTGATCGTCGAGAGCACCGCGAGCCCGCCCGCGCTCGCCCCGATCAGGAGGAGACCTGTGCGGACCTGCCGCTGAAAAACAAGGACTACCGCGGAGACTCCGAGGAGCGTCACACCCGGCCAGCCCAGGCTGTCCTTGAGGGCCAGCGGGTAGAACACGATGGACTCGGTGGCCCAGAGGTCCGTGCGGTAATTGCCGAAGGACGTGTGCGCGCCGGTCGAGTGAAAAAGGTAGCGGCGCACGCCGCTTCCAAAGACGGCGTACCAGGGGCCGGCGACCGCCACGAAGGTCAGGACGGCTGCGCTGAGGTTTCGCCTGCGCTCCGCCGAGATCAGGGCCCCTACGGACAAGAGGCAGGGTACAAACAAGAACATCGGGAAGGTGTACTTCACCATGAACCCCACTCCCATCCATGCGCCAAATGCGAGGGAGGAGGTGCGAACGCGTAGCCCATCGCTCGCGAGCAGGTGGGAGAGGGCCTGGAGCGCCACCACCGCGACGACGAGGTCTCGGCCATGCTGGTCCACCGCGAGCCAGACCATCGGGCTGCCGAGGATCATCATCCATGCGCCCATCGGAGGTTGTTGCGGGAACAGTCGGCGCAGGCCGTCCCAACCCAAGAGCAGCACGAGTCCCTGGGCGATGACCGCGGCGGCGATCGCATCGGGCCACAGGAGCTGGGCCACCACGCCCGGCAGGTAGCCGAGCGGCGGATGGGGTGCGAGTAGAGAAAAGAATAGGGTGAGTGCTCGTAGCAGCTCCCCCTCCGCCACCAGGCCGGCGAGGCGCGACTCGGTGGCGATGAAGTGGGCGGCGTCGCCCGCGGGCAGGCGCCGGGCGGCGATGAGCACCCCGCAGAGCCACATCGATGTTCCGAGCGCGACGGTCCAACCTGCAAAAGGGACAAGACGCGCCAGCGTTTCGCGGCTCAGAGGCGGCTCCCCGAGACGGCCGAGCGGAGCTGCCATGTGGTCTCGACGGCGGGGTCGAGGATCACGAGGCCGCCGGTGAGCACGGTGGTCAGTAGGGACGTGACCGTGCTGGCGGTGGTGGCGCCGGGAGCGTCAAAACACAGGAGCGGGCCGGCGATGGCCATACCGGGCGCGGCGGTGGAGGCGCAGCCGCAAGGCGCACCGGCGAACCAGGCGAGCCGGCAGTCGCTGAGCGGCACAGGCCCCGCAAGCGTGCTGGTTGGCCCTTCGGTCCACGCCCACCGCAGGTCCGCCATGCGGGGGCGCTCGCCCGCGGGCTTGGGCGGCGCCTGTTGGTACACATCGCCGTTCCAGGCGTATAACTGCCAGTCCTCGGCGCCCGTATCCCCCACCAGGCGTGCCTTGTGAGTGGTCGCGCCATCGCTCTCCTCGGCGGCGCCGATCTCGACGCTGACGGGGGGCCCCTCCACCTTCTGGCGCGAAGGTACGATCCACAGGAGGTGATCTTTCCGGTCATTGGTGGGGACCCAGGTCCATCGGTTGCCCTCCGCGAGCTCCAGCCAGCTCGGGCCCACATCTCGGCCGACCTCCCAGCACCATTCGCGGCGCGCCTCCAGCCCCCAGCGGAAGGCGCGCGCATCGGCACACTGGGCGCCCGGGCTCTCCCGGTCTACGGCCAGGGGCTCACCTTCCCAGCCCTCCCGCACGGTCACCTCAAATTGGATCGGCGGCCCGACGTGGACCCGCCCCGGCACTCGCGCCTGCAGGGTCGGGATATGGCCGGCAAAGGCCAGATAGAGCCCGTGGGCGAGGCCCAGGAGGCCCACGAGGGGCCCGGGCAGGGCGACGAGCCGCCACCAGGCCGATGCCTCGCCCTCACGCGTGTGGTGGCCCAGGAGGCCGAGACCGACCACGAGGAGGGCCGCCGCCGGCGCGGCACCATCCACGACCATGAGCAGGTAGCCCCGATCGGTCTCCGGCAGCCAGAGCCCGCGTCCCGGGTCGAACGCCCGGATCGACAAAAGGAGCGCGGCCGGGCAACAGAGGGCGAGCAAGGTGCAGAAACTGAAGGAAAGCAGCCCGTCGGCCGCCGAGGGGCCCGCGGGGCGGAGCACCAGCACGAGGGCCGCGAGGGCAGAGATCAGGACCCCGGACCACGCGACGACCACGGGCACGAGCGACACCGTGACCTGAAGCGCGCCTTCGAGGATGAGCCAGTCCATCCTGGCGGACATAGCCCGTCCCCCCGCTCGTGGCCCTGGCGCGACGCTGCGCGCTGGAACGGTTAGGCGGCGGGGCCCATGTCGCTGGAACGGAGCGCTCCGTAGGCCCCGGAACCGGTGTATCGGAGTGCCATTGTCGTGGATGTTGTTGCTTTCCTCTGGCTACGCCCTGACGCTCGAAGAGGCGTGGGCGGCGGCCGAACGGGACAACGACGAGCTCGCGCTCCTCAGCGAGCAGGAGGTCCAGACCAACACCATTCGCCATCAGGCCTGGGCCTACGTGTCGCCTCAGCTCACTTTCACGGCGAACTACTTCTTCAACGACCACGCGACGGAGCTCAGTTTCGGCGAGATGTTCGCGGTCGAGCTGCCCGAAGAGTTCGCCTTCGCCCAACCGATGATCGACGAGTTCTCGGATGTGCCGCCGCTGGTCATCGAGAAACAGCGCTACCTCGCGTGGGAGGCACAGGTGGTGCAGCCGCTGATCTCGGGTCAGGCGGTGCCCGGCCTTCGGGCGGCACGCCGGACGGCGGATGCTTATGACCAGGACATCGTTGCGGGGCGGGCGCAGGTGCGCTTTGGCGTCGCGCGGGTCTACTACGGGGTGGTGGTCGCGCGAGACGGCGTCAAGCTCGCCGAGGACGCGGTAGCCAGCGCGCGGCGGCACATGGGGATGGCGGAGGCGATGGTTGGGGTGGGATCGGCCCCGCCCAGTTCAAGGTTACAGGCTGAGATTGCGGTGAGCCGGGCGGAGAGGGACCTCGCCCGCGCGGTCGAGCAGCGGCGCACCGCGGAGGAGGCTTTCGCCCGCCTCACCGAGCTCGACGCCGACACCCCGCTCGAGATGCCCCCGCCGCGCGAGCTGCCGTGGGCCACCGAAGAAGCGGCTATCGAGGCTGCGCTATCGGCAAGACCCGAGATTCGCGCCGCCGAGATTCGGCGGGAGGCAGCGCGTGCGGCGCGAAACGCCACCCACCTCGGATGGGTGCCGGGGGTCAACCTCGTCGGGCGCTACAGCTTCAGCGAGAGCACCGGATTCACCGACGAGAAGACCCGCTGGAGAGTGATCCTCAACGCACAGTGGACGATCTGGGACGGCGGGTTGCGGGTGGCCGAGCAGGAGAAGATGGCGTCGATGGCGCGTTCGGCCGATATCTACCTGGAGAAGACGCGGGACGAGACCCGCGAGCAGGTCCGGGTGGCGTGGGAGAGCTGGCGTGGCGCGACCGCAGCTCTCGCGGCGGTCGAGCACGAGCTCCGGCTCGCGGAGGAGAATCAGCGGTTGGCAGAGACTGCCTTTGCGGCCGGAAGCATCGCGTTTCTCGACGTCGAGGACGCCCGGCTGGGCGTCTCGGCGTCGCGGGTGGCCCTGCTCACCGAACGGATGCGGCGCGATCTCGCCGCGCTGTACCTGCGGCTCCTGGTAGGCGAGTGAGCAGGTGCTAGGGCCAGCAGCCCGGGTAGCGGGTCGCGCCGGGACAGTGCCTCTACCGGTAGGCGCTCGTCGCCGTCGCGGCCGCGCGCCACCTCGGCTGAACGCGGTCGCGCCTCGTCTGGGACGTGGCCGCCGATCCCAAGCAGGCAAACAATCCTATTTCTCGGCGCAGGCGCGGCGCGTCCGCGCGCGTGGGGCTCTGCTACAGTACGGGAATGCCTCGGGCGGTAGTCCGAATCCTGATTCCCACGACGGCCCTCGCGGCCGAGCGGGCGCGTATTGAGCCGCTGCTAGACGCGCTGGCTCCCGACCTGGCACCATGGGACGAAGGTCGGTTTCTACGGGAGTGGCCGCTCGCGGCGCCCGCGGATCGGGTGGCCTGGCTCGACTGGGTCCGGCGCTGTCACGCGCGGGCGCCTCTGGACCTTGGCTGCGCGCGCCAGCACGCGCGCGCTCTCGTGGCCTTACGATTTCCGTGGTTGGCGCTGGTCATCTGTCGCGACTGGCTTGGCCGGGTCGGGGGCTGTGGCCGCCTGGATCCCAGCATCTTGCGCGCGGCGGTGTTGGCCTGCGTCGCGGTAGGCCGGATCGCCGAGGCGCGGAGCCTGCTCGGCGCGGTGCGCGGGCCGCTCCCGGAGTCGTTGCGCCCCCTCTGGGCTGAGATCGAACGCGGCGAGAGCATTGGAAAAGTCTGGCTTTTCCCGGGTCCAGGCCCCAGCGTCGTTCCCCGTGCGTTCCCGGAGGATGCGCTGGAGCTTCTGGAGGCGTGGCTCGAGGCGGTCGAGGAGCGGCAGCTCCTCCTGGCCGATCGCCTGTTTGAACATGCGCTGGCGGCGCGCGAAGAGCCGCGCTGGGCCGAACAGCTGCTCAATGCGGGCATCGCGCGGGTGCCGGGCGCGTGGCCCTCGCTCCAGCTCGCGCGGCCGATGATCGCCGCCTTGGACGAAGTGGCGGGGCTCGACACGTCCGCGGTAAAGGCCGCCCGCGTGGTGCGGGTGCTCGCGCACCTCGCGTGTTTCTATGCCAGCCACCCGGAAGAGATGGATGAGAGCGCCGCGCTCATTCTTCGTCAGATTCGTGCGGGTTGGCGGCCGGCAATCGGGTCCCGAGGGCGCGCCGTCAACGGTCGTCGGCGTTAGCCCCGCCGCCCTCAGGATCCGGTAGGCGCCTGGAGGTCGTCGGCGCAGTCGGAGCCCGGCATGCTGTCCGGATCGCCCTGCTCCACCCACCAGGTCTCGGCTTGGGACCAGGGGCCGGCGTAGGGGTCGAAGACGATGCCGTCGGCGTCTTCCACCTCGAAGTGGAGGTGCGGCATCGACGAGTTCCCGCTTGAGCCCACGATCCCGAGCGCGTCGCCGCAAACGACATCGTCGCCGACGGCCACCGCGACGCTGTCCGTCTTCATGTGCCAGTATCGGGTGCGGAATCCGCCTTCGTGCTCGACGATCACGTAGTTGGCCTCTTTGGGGTAGCCATCGCAGTCCACGCCGTCAAGAGTGCCATGGCAGCGGTCATAGTGGCCGTCTTCGGTGTCCACCACGACGCCGTCGTAGGCGGCGACGATGGTGGCCGAACCGTTGTCCATCTGGTCGAAACCACCGTCGAGGAGGAAGTCACTGCCGTCGTGTTCGTCGTAACAACCTGGAAAACCTTCCCCGAGGTAGTTGGTACACAGGAGCGACTCCGGGCCCCACTCGTGCACCTCGGGGTCGTGGTCCACGCCAGTCACTTGGATAAACAGCTCTCGTTCAACCAGGGGAAAACGAAAGGACAGGGCGCCTCGAGGCACCTCGGGCTCCGGCTCGGTGTCCGCTGCCGGCGTTCCGGCCGGCGGAAGCGCCTCGGGCGCACAACCGAGCCCAGCCCACCACAGCCACGCCGAGAGTGCGGTCACAGCGGGGAGCTCACCGACAGCGACACCCGCTGAGACCCTGCACCGAGTCGGACTTGAAGCTCGGTGTTCCGGTGAAGCTCGGGGATCAGCCAGCCGGTCGAGGCGCCGATCACCCCCCCCACCAGCACGTCCGACACGAAGTGTTTCCCTGCCAGGACCCGGCTGGTGCCGGCGGCTACGGTCAGGGCGCCGGCGCCGGCATAAAGCGCTACGCGAACGGGTGTTGTCGGCGCCCGGAGCACGTCCAGCGTGCGCGCCGTCGCGAAAGCGGAAGAGGCGACGAAGGAGGTATGACCGGAGTAGAAGCTTTGGTAATCGTCGGCCTCGCCGGTGCGCATACCGCCGTAGACGTACGGCCGCGGGCGATCCACGGCCCGTTTGGTGATGTCGGTCATCGTGCCATTGATGACGAACACCTCTGCCCAGACCCCAAAAGCGGTCGCTCTTGAGCCTTTTCCGGCGAAGACGGTCGTGGCCGCCGCCGTGCCTGCCAGGGTGCCGTAGAGCAGCACGTCGCTCACCAAGACCGGGCCGTCGACCTGCCGAAAAGGGCTCATCGCGTCGATGCCCTCCGGCCGGCCGTGCACGGGGGACGGCGTCGCCGGCAGGTCCGCGAGGTAGAGGCCCAGCCAGAGACCGCCGGCGCCCAACGTGAGCGGGAGCTCTACACCGAGGTCGTAGTCCAGGGTCTCCGCGGAGGCGTGTGCCGGCATCGTCGCCAGGCAGCTCGCCGCGAACACCACGATCCACCGGCGCGCGGCGCTCTGGACCATCACACCTCCACGTGATGGATAACCTGGATCTGTCTCGCGTACGTCATGGCCTCGATTTCAGAGGTCGTCATCCGCTCTGGCCGCGAGCGAACGGATCAGGGACTCGAGGGTCGGCGTCACCCTCACCCCCTCGGCGTGCGGTTGGCGATCTGCCTCGGTCAAGGAACCGATCGCGGCGCGTGCGCGGGCCCGTGCCCCGAGGGCGTCGTCTTCGATACACGGCCCGTCGCCCTCCCATACCCTGAGCAGCAAGGGGCGACCGGGGAGGCGCTCGGAGGCCAGACCCACCACGAGACCCGCCTCGGTGATCCACGCCTGGAGTCGGCCTGGTAGTGTCGCTTTCCCCGAGCCGCGGGAGAGCTTCATGGTCGGTCGCCCGTTCACCTCCACGAGTTTCGCCACCGCCCCCACGCCCACCGGGGCGTCCGGGCTGCATACGATGCGCTCTCCTACGCCAAATGCGTCGCACGGGGCGTCTCCCAGCGCGGCGATCGTGTGCTCGTCCATGCCCCCCGACACCACGATTCGCGCGTTGGTGGCGCCAAGCTCGTTGAGCAGGACGCGGGCACGTTGAAGGCTCTCACGGCTGATCCCGGAGTCGATCCGGATCCCGTTGAGGCCCGGACCGACCGCGGCCACCGCGTTTCGGATGCCCGTTCGCCGGCCAAAGGTGTCGTAGGTGTCGACCAGCAGCACGCCTCCACCCGGCCAGATCTCGGAAAACTCCCGAAAAAAGGCGCGTTCGGTCTCCCAAAGCGGGCGACTGGGTTCCTCCCATGCCTGTACGGCGAAGTGGTCCATCGTGCCGAGCGCCGGCACCCCGTAGCGCCGGAAGGCCTCCACGTTGGAAGTTCCGGCGCAACCGCCAATAAACGCCGCGAGCGCAGCGTCCACCGCCGCGTGGGGATGGGTACGCCGCGTGCCGAACTCGTACACGGGGCGATGACCGGCAGCGGCCACTACACGCGTTGCCTTGCTCGCGACCATGTTCATGTAGTTCAGCAAAGAAAGGAGGGGGGTCTCGATGAGCTTGGCCGAGAGAAGATCGGTTTGAACTTGAAGATACGGCACATAGGCCGTCGGCTTCACCCCCGACGCGTCGATCGGCCCGCCGTCGGCCAGGGCCCGACCGGCGTGGATCAGCGTGCCGTCCAGCGCACCGTCGATGATGCCCGCGAAGCGCCAGTTGGCCAGGCGCATCAGGAGCTCGGGCGGGATGCGCCCGTGGAGCGCCGGCTGAGCCTGAAGAGCCGCGAGCTGATCTTCGTCAAACCGGGCTTCTTGCAGCCAGCTCAGGCACCGCTTCAGCGCGGCTTGAAGCACGAAGCTGCGCACTGGCGTGTCCCCGCCGGGGAGTCGCCGGGAGAAGAACGCCATCGTGACGGGCATCCGGTCGCGGCCCGCCCTGTGATGGGCCACAAGCGAGGTGAGCTGATAAAGGTCGACGTGTAAGGCGGATTGAGTCATCGTCTCCTCAGGGTGAGGCGCCGAGCACCTGTTCGAGCAAGGGGGTCTCTGGCCAGCGGGGATCGCCGGCGACGCCAAGGAGCGCGGTGAGCAGGCGCGGCATTCCGCCGAGCTCGGGCTGACCGACGAGCCGAGTCCCTCGGCCCAAGCCGTAGGCGATGAAGACGGCCTCCGGCGCGTGCACGAGCGCGTTGTGGATGCCGTGATCGGACATCACAATCAGGACATCATCGGCGTCAGAGGCAGAGAAAATGTCACCGATTCGGCGGTCTGCGTACCGGTAGGCGGCAAAGAGGTCGCCTCGAGCGTCGTCAACCTGTGTGCGGTTGATCGCCGCGTAGGTGGCGTGGGTCAGCAGATCGGTCTGTTCGATGCGGAGCAGCAGGAGGTCGACCTCCCCGCTTCGTACATGCGCGACCGCTGTATCCAGCTCGGCGGCCATCTCTTCCAGAAAACGCGCGCCCGTAGGGGACGGGGTGTGCTCCTGGAGCACGCTCAGCTCGTTCGGGCGGAGCGCTCGGCGCACCGCGACTTCGACGGTCTCACGTTTGCCTGCGGGCCCGACGATCTCGGCGTTCCGGCCGACGTTGATGCCGCCATGAGAAAAAAGTAGGTTCATTGCACGACGATCGCCCTCGCCGACGAGGTCGACCAGGTAGGGGCTCTCGGGCAGCACCCAGCCGAGCGGCTCCAGCGGGTTGAATCCCACCGATTCAAGACCTTGAAGCTCCACACCTAGCTGGAATAGATACTGTGTGACGGTCAGCCCCTTGGTCACGGAGGGGTGCGCGAGCTTCTCCATCGCGACTCCGGTGAACGGTGGTTCGCTCTGGAGCACGCCCGCAACGCCGCCCTCCTCGAGCGCGCGGATCCATGGCAGGTCGCCGCGCGCGCCGAGGTACCGCACCATGTTCCAATCGGCACAATCGACGACCACCACGAACACCTGGCGTCGGCCGTCGGCCTGTCGTCGCAAATCAAGGTTTGCCAATGGTAATGGCGGTCTGGGCTTACGTGGCACCGGCCCGACCATCACGGGCCGATCGATCGCTGTGGCCAGCACCGATCCCGACGCGAGGACCTGCCCCGCGGCGTCCGCAGCGACCCACCGGGTCGCTCTATCGAGTAAAGTCGTGCGCCAACGCCACGTTCCCTCACCGGTCTCCTCGCCGACACCGGGCGGAGCGTCGGGCGCCGACGGTGCTCCTGGGATGAACCACAGCCGGTCACCGGGCGCGGGATCCGCGAGTTGAACCCTCAGCTCCAGCACCCGCTTCTCCGTCGGTTGCCCACGAGTCGCGTCGTCCACAAAATCAGGGTCGATCCTAAGCCCTCGCCGTGCAGCCTCGCTCGCCAGGTCGGCGGCCCGCTTGGGCTGGCCGGCGTTGGCGGCTTCGATGATCAGGCGGATGTACGCGGTCTCCAGGTAGTTGGTCGGTGTCTCAGGAGGCGCGCGTTCGAGGCCAGTTTCGAGGATCTCGGCCGACGGGCGATCGGCGTCGGTCAGGAGGTTGGTGGAGAGCACGATTCCATAGTAAAGGTAGGCGATATCCGGGTTTCCCCCGGCATCCACCCACGCAGCCATCGTCCGGACCACGTCGGGCTGCCGACCGAGCTGACCGAGCCGCTGAGCGCGGGCAGCGTACCAGCTGTCCCGCAGGGGGTCCGCGGACGCCGGGGCCGGATCCATGTAACGAAGTGAAGCTTCGAGGTCCTGTTCCGCCAGGAGCGTCGCCACCGCGAGGCGAAGATCGGTCGAGTCCGCAGGGGGTAGCTGCGCGATGTGGGGAAGGAGCGCCTCGGCGATCTCCTCCGGGGTACGGTGGGTCGCCATCACCAGGAACCACGCCCGGAGCACCTCGTGATCAAGGCGTACTTGTTTGGCGGCGATCGGAAGCAGGCGCGAGAGGGTCGACTCGGCGTCCCCGGCGGCGAGGGTGTGGGCCAGCTGAGGCAATCCGTTCGGGTCGATCCAGCTGGAATCGTTGTCCGCCAAGGCGAGGTCGACGAGGGCCGCGCACGCTTCCGGGCGGCCGACTCGGCTCAGCGCTTCGCATCGGCAGTCTACGAGGAGGCCGCGGAGCGGATCGGCGGGCGCGAGTCCCTCAAAAACCCCCTCCGAGGCCAGGAGCGCGTCTTCGGCCTGCGTGCTCGCCAAGGTGCAGGTCGCCTCCACGGCACGATGGGCGCTCACCTGCTGCCACGCACGCTGGGTGCTGTACAGCAGGGCCCCCGACAGGACGGCGAGCCCGACGACCCTGAGAAACGAGAGTTTCACGGAGGCGAACCCGAAGCGGGCGCGTGCAGCTCCAGCCAGAGGCGGCCATCCTTCTGGGTGCCCGTGAGCGTCACCTGACGCCAGGGCCACACGACGGCCGGCGGCGGCGCGCCCGGGGCGAAGGCGTGGGTCAGCGCCGCATCCGCTGCCGCAAATTCGTGGAGGTTGATGGTGATTCGGGAGCGCGTCTCGTGGTGCTGGCTCGGCGACAACCCGTGCTCGAGCGTAGCGGCGTTCCAGCCCGCCACGAAATGGTCGCCACGAACGGTCCAGCAGGGCGCGAGCTCGGGCAACAGGTTGAGCCCCTCAAGACAGCTTGCTGCAGCGCCCGCCACCGTAGTGTCGCGGGGTTGAACGTGCCAGCGCTCGGCGAGGACCCCGACGTACTGCTCAGCGGCCGCGCGGGCGAGCTCAGGTGAGCGGACCCCGACCGCGAGCGCGATCCGCGGCACCTTGCCGCCTTCGGGCACACCCCAGAGGGCAACCTCCCACTTGCCCGAGAGCATCGTCGCGGCAAAGAGCTGATTCTGAAACCCGAATATGTCGTTCTCGTGGGCGCTGTCGCTGGCCAGCGCCGCTACATCCGCGATCCGAGCCTGGGCGACCCGCGCGTGAACGAGCGCGCCCGCCCGCGGGAGCACGTCGGGGCCAGGATCTTCCCCCGACGGGAGGATGAGGTCGTAGGCGCTCGCCTGAGCGACCTCGGGCATCGAGGCCACCACCTGAAGCCCGCCCGCGTCGTCTACGTCGCCATAGCCCCAGAGTCGGCCGATGCCGGGGTCAGGCAGGATGAAGGCCAGATCATGGGTGCGCGTCTCGGCGACCAGCGGCGCGAGCTCAGGCGACGGGGTGCATGAGACCGCCGCGTTGCCAGCGGTGACCGATAGCCAAGCCAGCTCGGGGCAGCGCAGGATCGCCGGGCGTTGTTCCTCGACGGCGGCCCCGATGCGCGTGCCGGACAAACGCGCCAGCCCGTCGAGCACCGGCGCGAAGGCGCTCGGTTTGACGACTACGTGGAGCCCGGGAGGCACCGCAGCGAGGGGGTCCGGGGCCTGGCAGGCCAGGAGCATGAGCGGGAGCAGCCGCACCCCCGCGCTCAGCTCCCCGAGAAGTTGACGTCGGCGAACACCAACGACGGCGTCCGCACACCCGAGTAGCGCCAGACGTCGCTGCCAGCCTCAACAAAGTGCTGGAAGATGTCGGTGATATTGCCGGAGACGTTCATCTCTGACACTCGCCCCACGATCTTCCCGCCTTCGATGAGCTGCCCGTGCACCCCGAAGCTGAAGTCGCCGCTGAGCCCGTTGGAGTTTCCGCCGAGGAAGCCGGCCACCAGAATGCCACGATCCACGCCGGCGATCAGCGCCTCGAGGTCACGCGTGCCCGGGGGCACGACCCAGTTGGAGCGACTGCCGCTGGTCGGCGCCATTCCCAGCTTTCGACCGTAGTAGGTGCTGATGTAGTAGTTCTTGAGCACGCCACCGGCGACCACCGGCATCGGCGCGGCGCGTAGACCCTCCCCGTCGTAGGGGCGGGATCCCAGGCCCCGGGGAATAAAAGGCTCGTCCAGGAGCGTGAATTGTGAGGACCCGATTACCTGGTCGAGCCGGCCCGCGAGGCAGCTCCGGCCCTGGTGGAGCTCTGACCCCGACAGCGGGCCGCCGAGCACGGAGAGGATCCTCGGCGCCGCGTTCGCCTCGAGGATCATGGTGTAACGCCCTGAAGGTGCCGGCCCGCTCCCGATGCGGCGTTCAGCTTTGCGCCAGGCCTCGGTGGCAAACCAGGGCAAGGGTGGGAGGTCGGCGCGGTGGATGGCCGATGCCCAGGACATCGCTTCGGGGCGGCGCCCGCCGGGCTCTTCGAGGGTCATCTCGACCCCCAGGCCAAAGCCCGACCACGTGTGGCTGCCCGAAAAGCCGTTGCTCATCAGTCGCACCGACTCGCCGAAGCTGTCTCCCAGGTGGATCGTCGCGCTCTTGACGCGGCTCCGGTCCGGCAGCGCGTCTACCGCGGCCTCGATCTGCTCGGTGAGCTCCCGACGCTCGCTGCCCGTGATGGTCGTGCTCGCCGGATCGTACTGGTCGAGGGTGGCCTCGTCGACTCCCCGCCCGCAAAGGGCGAGGTCGGGCTGCCGCCGCTCGGGTTCGGGCTCCAGGACCCGGGTCGCGGCGATCGCCCGCTCCACGAAGCGACTCAGGGCATCCGGCCGAAGATCTGAGGTAGAATGCGATGAATAGCGGTCATCGACCAGAAGCGTGAGCGCGAGGGTCAGGCTCTCCGCCTGGGTGGCCTGCTCGATCTGGTGATTCCGGCGCATCAACGACGCTTCGGACGAGCGCCCGACCCCGATGGCGACCTCGTCGGCGCCGGCGGCGCGGGCCGCGCCAAGCACACGTTCTGCGAGCGCGAAGAGGTCCATCAGCCCTGCCCTCCTACCGATAGCTTCCCTACCTTGACCGTGGGCATTCCTTGAGAGACGGGCACGCTCTGCCCGTCCTTGCCGCAGGTCCAGCCACCCTCGTCGATCTGCAGATCGTCCGCCACCATCTCCACCGCGGCGAGCACGGCCGGCCCGTTCCCGATGAGGTTGACGTCCTTGATCGGCTGCGTGAGCTTGCCGTCCTCGATCAGGAAGCCTTGTTTGACGTAGAAGGCGAAATCCCCCGCCCCGATCTGCACCTGACCGTTGCTGAAGGTCTTGCAGTAGATGCCGCGTTTGACCGAGCCGATCACCTCCTCGGCGCTATAGCCCCCGCGCTCCATGTACGTGGCGCGCATACGCGGCAGCACGACGTGCCGAAAGCTCTCGCGTCGGCCCGAGCCGGTTGGGTTCACCCCGTAATGTCGCGCGGAGATCTCGTCGTGGAGGTAGCTGCGAAGAATGCCGTCTTCGATGAGCACCGTGCGCTCGGTGGGGTTGCCCTCGTCGTCGTTGTTGATCGTGCCGCGCGCATAAGGCAGGGTGCCGTCGTCCACGACCGTGACCCCAGGGGGCGCGATACGTTGCCCAAGACGATCAGCGTAGATGCTGACGCCTTTGCGGTTGAAGTCGGCTTCCAGGCCGTGGCCGATCGCCTCGTGGAGCAGGATGCCCGAGGAGCCGGCGCCCAACACCACCGTCATCTCCCCGTTCGGCGCTTTACCTGCTTCAAACAGGATAGCCGTCCCCTCCACCGCGCTCTGGCACAGGCGCTCTACGCGATCGGGGCTGTAGAAGTCGATTCCCTGCCGACTCGCAAGGTTGTAGCTACCGGTCTCCCGGCGGCCGGCCTGCTCGGCGGTGCAGACGATGTGGGCGCGGGTCATGGGGAGGTGGTCTTCGATCAGCCTCCCGTCGGGCCGGGCGATCAGGATGCGCTTCTCCGCGTCGATGAGCGAGACCTCGACCTTACGGATGCGCGGGTCAAGCTCAAAACTACGCCGCTCCCACGCGCGGACCATCTGTACGCGCGTCTCCATCGGCACGGTGTCCCAGGGCACCCGCTCGGGGTACCGGTCCGCGAGGCGGCGCGCGGCGCCGGGCTCCTCCACGGGTCGGCTGGCTTTGCCAAACGCGGCGATCTCGGCGGCCATCGCTGCGGCGCGTTGGATCGCGGCAGCGCTCAAATCTTCGGAATAGGCGTACCCCACCTGGTCGCCTACCCGAACGCGGACGCCGACACCCAGATCCACGTGGGTGGACGCCCGGTTGACCTTGTTGTCGGACAGGGAGACTGAGTTGGTCTCCAGGTGCTCGAAGTAGAGGTCCGCGTCGTCGGCCCCGCGGGAGAGGGCCACGCCGAGCGCGCCGCGTATCAGCTCCGGGCTGACGCCGAAGGACGAAAAATAACTCATCACACCCCCGAGGGCAGCAACGTAGCGCGTCGGCACCTGCGACACCGCCGTTATGCGTACCGGAGGCGCGTCGAACGCGGCGACCATGCCACCGGACGGCACTCTACTGCGATAGCGGGGTGCGGGTCCTACAGGTAGAGGAGCGGCATGCACGTCGAACATCACGCCCTCATCAACGAGTTCCCCGAGCATCGGGCCAAGATTCACGCCCTGAAGCTCGCTGACCACCACGCCGTCCGGTACTTTCACGAGTACGAAGACGTCGACAAGCAGATCTGCCGTGCCGAGGAGGATATCGAGCCGATGTCCGACGACGCGCTGAAGGCCTTGAAGATCCGGCGGCTGCACCTCAAGGACACGATTCGGAACATCCTTGTGAATGAGCCGAGCTGAGAGCGCAGGTTCGTGGCGCTTTTTGATGCTGAGGCAGAGGCGGTGTCAGCCGCCGCGGCGCTGAAAGCGAGCGAAGCTTTTGTGCGTCGGTGTCGGGATTGGGCGGAAGCCGAGATCGCGCGCCGGCGTCTCGTCGGTAAGGCGACCGGAGAGTGGGAGAGCTACCTGCGTTTTACCGACCACACCCTGGCGGAGCTCCGCGATGGTCGGCTCGATTCGTGGTTTGAGCAGGATCATCCGGGAGACGTTCGCTAGAATCAGGCGCGCCGCGTGATGCCCGCGGCCAGGAGCAACGCGAGACCGAGCGCGCTCGCTCCGGCGGCGCCGACGGTCGAGCAGCCGTTTTCGGCTTTCTTGCTGGCGTTGGAGGGTTTCGCGTCGGCGTCGCAGACGAGGCAAGGCTCGCTGACGCTCGTCGGCGGCGTGCCGTTGCTGTAGTCCAGCCGAGAGCAGGTCTGCTCGGTGCATGCGCCGGATTTCCCCTCGTCGGTGCGGCAGGAGTCCCCGGCTTTGGCGCTACGGCACGTCTGCGTGTCCGAGGGTGGGATGTCGGCAAAGGCGAGCAACGAAAAACAGAGGATGAGGTTCATTCCTTGTGCCTAACCATCGCTCCGGGGCCTGACGACCCGACGTCAGCGCGGCGGGACCGGGAACCGGACCTGGAGGTCCGAGTTGTCGCGGATGCCCACGGCCTCACGCTGCACCTGAAGCTCCCAGACCGCTTCCGCGGCCCGCTGCCGCGCCGATTCGCGCTGCATCAGGGCGCGTTCGCTTCCGTCCGACGCCTGGGCTGATTGCACAAAAACGTCGAATGCACGCTGGGCCTTCTCGTGGGCGCGGCCCAGGGAGGCGGCCATCTCACCCAGGATCTCCTGTTGCACCGTACCGAGGGCGGCCTCAGAGCGCCGCTCCGTCGGCTCACGAAGAAGGCGGGTCTGCCTCAGTTTTTCCTCGTCCATCTCCGCTGCTCCCTCAGCGCGTGCTCACAACGTCCCGTACTCGGGCCCGTTGCCTCCCTCCGGAGGTACCCAGGTGATGATCTGGTAGGGATCACGGATGTCACACGTCTTGCAGTGCACACAGTTCGAGAAGTCGATGCGGAGCTCGTTTCGTTTCTTCTCTTCGTTGAACTCCATGTTGTACACCTGCGCCGGACAGAATCGGGTGCACGGATTGCCGTACTCGGTGGCGCACTGGGTCGCGCACACTTCCGTATCGACCACGTGGAGGTGGGCGGGCTGATGCTCGTCGTGTTTGGTGGCCGAGTGGTACACGTCGGTGAGCTTGTCGACGAGGTAGGTGCCGTCGTAGGTCAGGTCGTCCCGCGCGGGGAGACCCTTGCTGCCATGGACGGCGGCGCTTTTCTTGACGTGTGCGTAGTCGGCGTCGAAAGGTTTGACCTCCTTCCCGGGCCCGAAGACCATGCCGAGGCCGGCGGAGAACATGCCGCCGAGGACGCCGTTTTTGAACCCAACGTGGAAGTTCTTGGCCGGCTCCATCTCATCGCGCACCCAGCTCGCGTCGATTCGGTCTTTGTACTGCTTGAGCACAGCGGCGGAGGAGTCGCCGCGCTTGAGCGCCTCAAACGCAGCTTCTGCCGCGAGCATCCCCGACTTCATCGACAGGTGGATGCCCTTGATCCGCATCGGGTTGAGGAAGCTCGCCGAGTCGCCCGCGATCATCACGCCGTCGGCGTACAAGGTCGGGATCGAGGCCCAACCGCCGACCGTGACAGCCTTGGCCCCGTACTTGACGACCTTGGCGCCCGCGAACTTCTTGCGCATCCACGGGTGGTTCTTGAGCTTCTGAAGCAGATAATGGGCGTCCATAGCCGGATCTTTTGCGCCGAGCTCCACGAGCAGGCCGATCGCGTACTTGTCTCCCTCAAGCGCGTAGATGAACGCACCGCCAAAGGTGTCGAGGTCGAGCGGGAAGCCAAAGGTGAGGAACACCTCCCCTTTCTTGACCGTGCCCGGAGGCATCTCGAGCACCTCCTTGACACCCACCTCGTAGACCATCGGCTGGCTCTGCGCGTCGAGGTTGAGCCGCCGGATGAGCTGACCGGTCAGCGTGCCGCGCGGGCCCTCGTTGAGGACCGTGACCTTGGCCTCGATGTGGATGCCCGGTTCGAAGGTGTCGCGGGGGTTGCCATGCCGGTCGAGGCCCTTGTCCCCGGTCTGTACGCCGCGAACCCGGTCGCCGTCCCAGAGGAGGTTACACCCGGCAAAGCCGTTGAACATCATCACGCCCTTCTCTTCGGCGATCGCCGCGAGCCACTTCTGGAATCGGGCGATCGAGATGATGGGCAGGCCATGGTCGGCCATACCAGGGGGCATCATCGGCGCGGGGACGGCCATGGTCTCGGTCATGACCAGGAAGGTCTCCTCCTCCACGTGGCGCTCGACAAAGCTGGGGTCCTTCTGCTTCCAGTCGGGGATCAGCTCGTCGAGGGAGCGCGTGTCGAGCACGGCGCCCGAGATCGCGTGGCTGCCGACCTCGGAGCCCTTCTCCATCACCGCGATCGTGAGCTCTTCCAGCTTGTTCCCCGATACCGTACCGGCGTCCACGCCCTCGTTGTGGGTGCGGATCAGATCCATCAGGTGGATCGCTCCGGAGAGGCCCGCAGGGCCGGCTCCGACAAACAGCACGTCCACGGGCATCGATTCACGTTCCATCGGGCCTCCCGAAAAGGCACGGCTTGTAACGCGTCGTCGCCCGGTGGTCGACTTGCGGATGGGGATCGGCTAACCCTGCGGGTCTGCGCCACTCCCGTGGCGCGTCTGGAGGGCCCGTGACGACCAAACTGAAGGTGTTCCTGGGGGTTACCCTGGTGTCGTTGGTGCTCGACCAGATCACAAAGATTCTGGTTTATACCAACCTTTCGATAGATCGCTCCGACGAGATCCAGATCATCCCGGGCCTGCTCTCGTTCATCCACGCCCAGAACCCCAACGCGGCGTTCGGCCTCGGCGCGTCGTTGCCGCAGCCGTATCGCCTGCTGGTCTTCGGCGTCTTCACCCTCATCGCCGTGGGCATGATGGTGCAGATGTTCATGGAGCTTCCTGCTAAAGACCGCTTCCACTCCACCACGCTCGGCCTCATCCTCTCCGGCGCGGTAGGCAACGCGATCGACCGCGTCCACAAACAGTCGGTGACCGACTTCATCCGGGTGTACACCGACGATCCGGAGCTTAAGACCTGGTGTATCCAGAACTTCGGCATGTCCGAGTGGCCCACCTTCAACATCGCGGACGCCGCGATCGTCGTCGGGGTGGCGCTCTATCTGGTGGGTTACCTGTTCATCAAGGATGAAGCAGGAGCTTTGCCGCCTGAGACGAGCGGCAGGGATCCGGTTGGCCAGGTGTTGACCGACAAGCCGAGCTGAGGCGCGACGCCGGTCGTTCCGGCGGCGGGTCGTAAGATGCTCGCCTTAGAGGCCCACTCTGCGTCGGGCGTCGAGGCAGTTTTCGCTTCCGCGCTCGAAGTCGCGGCAGCTTCGGGGGCGGATGGTGTAGTGCTGGCACCGAAAGCTCCCCGCCTCCCCTGCCAGACAGACGCAGCGGCCGCCGGGCCGGGCGAGGAAAAGGCGTTTTCCATCTGCGCCGACGAGCTCGGGGTGCTCTCGCGCCAAACGGGAGCGCGCCGAGAGCTCCACTGCGTCGAACGCTTCTCGGCAGCAGGCGCCACAGCTCGCGCAGTCGAGCCCAGGAGCGTTGGCGGCGGGGTTTGGGGGCCAGGGGTCGGCGTGTTCCACGTGGAACGACCTCAACGGGCCAGCTGGATACGGTGGGTCTCCACCCCGCGCGGATAATCGCCCAGATGGTGGAACGCAGCGTTCTCCTCGGAGATCCGGTAGGAGCCGGCCACGATCTCGACCCGCGTGGTGCCCGGCGGGAGGGTCACGGTCACCTCTCGGCGCTCCTTGGGCGACAATCGGTTGTCCGAGCGGCGTACGGGTGGGGTGGTCCACTCCCACTCCTGACCGATGCGGGTGGTGAGCGCAGGACCCAGGCCGGTGTCCTCCGCGAAGGGCAGCACGTCGACCTGGATCCAGCGCTCGGGATCGCCGGTGGGCAGCTTGTGGCCGGCCCGTACGTTCTCAAGCTCCAGGATCAGATCGTCCCCGGCGAACCGGGCGCTGAGGTTCAGGCCATGCGGATTTGCCGATTCGGGTGGATAACGACCCTCCAACTTGGGGATGCCCGCGCCGCGCCAGAAGTGCTGAGCGACGGTCCGGTCCGGGCCGCCGGTCGCCGCGGGGCGCTCGACCGGGGGCATGTGGCAGCTGACGCACGTCGCGTTGTCTGGCGGATCGTCCCACGGGCCGGCCCGCAGCTCGGCGCCCGTCTCGAAGGTGCAGATGAACGATTTCCCCGCGTAGGTGGCCTGGACGTCGTGGCAGCGCTCGCAGTGCCGGCCGCTACGCAGGTCCGGATCGACCTCAACCGCGTGCGGCGCCAGGCTCGGATCGCTGAGCCCCGGCCCAGCTAACGTCGCTACGCCGTCCCGCTCGCGCAGGTGGCAGGCGACACAGGTGATGCCCTCCTCGCGGAGGCTGGGGTTGAAGAGCTGGTTGGGGGTGAGGACCGGGCGTTCGACATCGTTTTCGACGAGCCCGCGTGGCCAGTACTCTTGTTGAGTCAAGAGTGGCGTGTGACAATTCAGGCATAACCAACGATTGTCTGACTTCTGGATCTCGGCCTGGAACTGCGGATCGATCCAGGCCTGGGCGTGGACGGAGCGGTGCCAATCGTCCGCGATCGCCGCGTGGCACGCGGCGCAGGTCGCGGCGGAGAGGTCGCTCAGCCCGGACGGGAGCAGGAGTCCGGTGCCGAATGCACGCTCGTACTCAGGGCGGGTCGCGAAAAAATCCAGCGTTGCCGCAAGATCCTGACGAGCGCCTTCGCTTGCGGCCAACCGCGCGCCGGACGGGGACGGCGTCCGTGAGGTGTGCTGACAGCTGAAGATGATCACCAACAGCGGCAGGATCCCGGGGGTCATCAAGACTTTCTTAGGATCAAGGCTGCTTCTGATCACCGCTCCGCGCTTTGCCGGCCCCGGGCGCCCGCCCGCCCGCGCCCGGTTTCTTTCCTGGCGCCCCTGCTCCGGGCGCTCCCGGGGGCTTGCCGGTGGTGGGTGGCCCCGACTTGCCCGCGCGCGGGCCTTCGCCTCCGCCAGGCGCCCCGGCCTTCGGACCCTCGCCGGCCCCTGGTCCGCCCGCCCCCGGTCCGCCGGCCCCGGGACCGCCACCGCCCGGTCCACCCGGCGCCGCACCTCCACCTCCGCCCGGCCCGCCGGCTCCGGGCTTCCGCGGGGTGGTTCCGGCGACCGGGGGACCGCCCCCGCGACCCGCCTGATCGAGCGCGCCCATGATGTCCAGCATACGGACGCCATTGACGGTCTTGGCGCCATTGAGGAGGGCGTTTCGCACCTCTTCGGGCCCCGAGAGCCCCGACGCGATGAGCAGGGCCGCCGCGGCCGCCACGTGCGGGCTGGCCATCGAGGTGCCGCTCATCAGCGCGTAGCTGTGTTTGCTTCCTACCACCGTTTGTTGAAGGATCCCGTCGGGTTTTCCATCACCGTTGGTGTCGGGGGTGTCGCCGCCGGGGGCCAGGAGCGCGAGCTCCGGCCCGCGGTTGGAGTAGGAGGTCTCCTTCCCTTGGGCGTCGTGGGCGCCGACCGCGATCACGCCGTCGTAAGCGCCGGGGTAGGCCACCCGGTCGTCGTAGCCGTCGTTCCCCGAGGCAGCGACGACCACCACACCTTTGTCATACGCCTTCTTGCACGCCTCCTGCACGGCGCGGGAGCTGCTGTAGCCGCCGATGGAGATGTTGAGGACCTGGGCGCCGTGATCTACGGCCCAGGTGATGCCCTCGGCGATGTCGTCGCTATAGACGCCGCCATAATCGCCAACCCGCACCGGCATGATCGACGCCTGGGGGGCCACGCCGGCTACGCCGACGCCGTTATTGCCAGTCTCGGCGATGGTGCCCGCGACGTGTGTGCCGTGAGAGCCCGACGAGGACTGCGACGCCGCGCTGTCGCGCGCGTCGTTGTCGTTGTCCACCACATCACGGCCGGCGACCATGTTTTGGGGACCGTCGGGCCCAGGCGACACGCCGCTGTCGATCACCGCGACGATGACCCCCTTGCCTTGAGTGCGTGCGTAGACTTCATCCAGGCGTAGCGCCTGCATATTCCACTGGTAGCGGTAGTCGGGGTCGTTGAGCCCGCCCATGACCTTCCACTGCCGGACCGGCTCGATCCACTCCACGTCTTCCGAGCTCCCGAGGCCGTCGACATCGCCCTCGGCCTCTACCGAGATGGTGTCCCCCGAGCCCGTGAGCGTGCGAACCTTCTTGAGCTTCGCGTCGAGAAAGTCCCGGTTCAGGCCCCCACTTCCGCCAAATACCTTGCCGCTGCTGTCAACGGACGCGCCGTTCTTCAGCTTGACGATGTACCTGCCGGGAACCGACTCCATCGCGTCGAAGTCGATATTTCCAGCCTTGGACCGAATGACCTCTGCGGGGCTCTGAGCCACCGGGAGAGTCTCGTCGGTGCCCGTGGATCCCGCGCCGCAGGCCAAGGACGCGCCCAGGACGAGCAGCCACCAGAAGTTGCGCATGAGCCTCCTTCAACCTTCTTTGAGGGTCCAGGTGCAGATCCCATCGTGGCAGCCACAACGGTCCAGCACCTCAAAACAATCCAGCCGATCACAGGTGCTCGAAAAACCTTCCGCGAGGCCCACCGGCAAACACACCTCGCTCGAGCACCCCGCCGGGACACAACCGGTGTCCGAGGCGCACTCCCCCGCGCTCTCCCGACCCTCGACCCGGGCCCGACACGCACCATACTGCTGTTCGGCCGCGGAGCCCGTGGTGGGTGGCGCGTCTATCGGGGCGCGGGGGCAGCCGGAGAGCAGCAAGAGCAGGAGCAACGAGCGCATGCGGAGGCTCTACCCGAAAGTGCCCTCAGGCGCATCTTGACGCCAATTCCGACGCACGCGTCAGTTTTGCCGCTTCGACAAAGGCTTTGGCGTCGAATAAGCCCTGCACCACCGTGTCGCATTTTTTTGGCGCGGCTCAGGAGACGGTCTGCGCGCGAGCCCTGAATCCCCGAGGATGTTCGAGTCGGATTTCGTCGACTCCTTCTCCCGTGTGTCCTGGTGGGCGGTGCCCATCATCTACGTGCCCGTCATCGTGGGATTGTTCAGCTTCGGGCTCGGCGCCGCCGGCACGGTTGGATCGGTGCTCGCCGCGGCCGCGGGGCTGTTTGTATGGACCTTCGCCGAGTACTGGCTTCATCGCACCCTCTTTCACTGGGTACCCAATCGCCGCTGGGGTCCGCGTTTCCATTTCCTGCTGCACGGCGTCCATCACGAGTGGGTCAACGACCGGTTCCGGCTCGTGATGCCCCCGATGGCAAGCGGTGCCTTAGCCGTGGTCTTTTTTGGGATGTGGTACCTCGCGCTGGGGCCGGTCTGGGTGTACCCGTTTTTCGCGGGGCACGTGTTGGGCTACCTCGGCTACGACATGACCCACTACTATATCCATCACGGAAAGCCGCGTTCATCGTGGATGAAGCAGCTTCGGGCTCATCATATGAACCACCATCACAACCAGGACCGGCGGCGTTTTGGGGTGAGTACGCGAGTCTGGGATCGGGTGTTCGGCACGTTGTAAGGGCTCTCCGGGCTCCCTCTGATCGGGCTGGCTGTCCGCGCGGGGCGCGGCGGTGCGAGAGCGGCTACTCCACGGGCGCGCTCAGGGTCGGGAGATAGTCGGGGTAGAGCAACGCATCTTTCTCAACCGACAACACGAGCTCCCGATCCGCGTCGAGCACGTCGACCAGACCCGCGATGCCAAAAGCCACCATCATCCCGCCATCCGGTGTGGGCGACACGTTGCCGTGCACCTCTGGGTTGTAACCACGGCGTTCGTAGGTTTCGTGAAGGGTGTACGTTTGGGCGTCCCAGTCGAGCCGGTAGACCTCGGCGCGCGGGCGGTGGTTGTCGTCCCGCGTATTGTCAAAGAGGTACAACAGGTCCTGGTCGAGAACCGGTACATGGATCCTGCCGAAGTTCTCGCCACCCACCAGGGTGAAGGTGCTCTGCGGGCCGCCGACCACCCTGATCAGCTCCCCTTGCCGATCCACCACGA
The DNA here is from genome assembly GCA_947486185.1 of Deltaproteobacteria bacterium. Classification (GTDB taxonomy): domain Bacteria; phylum Myxococcota_A; class UBA796; order UBA796; family SXON01; genus CANKTH01. The sequence goes on along the minus strand of CANKTH010000002.1, from coordinate 65,519 downwards.
AAAACGCTTCTTGATGGCGGGAGCTCACCCAGTAGACCTCCTCTTCGGGCTCATAGAGGATCCCGTTGCAGTGGGTCCAGTCCAGCCCCTCGTTGTAGTACGTGCTGCCGAACTGCTCAAAGCTCACGTCGTCGAAGGTAGACCATACGACGCGTTCTACCCCACTTTCGCGCTCGACGAGCTCGTCTCCCGCCCAGGGCTCGCCGTCGCCGCCGGTCCCCGACACGCGTCGGAGGTACACCTCGCGGTCAGGGAACACCAGGAAGTCGTGGTGGTGGTCCAAGAGCTCCTCGGTCGGTGTCGAGCCGTCCAGACCAACGGAGCTGAGCCAGGCGTCGTCGGTGAGCTCGTCGCGGTAGCTGAACCAGACCCGGTCGCCCAAGAGACGCACCCGCGCGATCGCCCGCGGGGCACCTAGCTCCCACCACCACACGGGCGCCCCCGCGGCGTCGACGACCCAGATCGTGTCATCCTCAGCGGGTAAGCTATAATATCCCGGATTCGGGTTGTCGCTCACCTGCGCCACCGGGGCGTCGTCGGGTATGGGGATCTGTGGGGAGCGCCAACTCTGCCAGGTGCTCTGTTCGCGGCGTCCCTCGCCCCAGACCGCGCGCCACTCCACATCGGCCCCCGGGGGCACCCCGGCGAGCACAAAACGATGCTCCCGCCGCGCCACGCTCTCGCTCTCACTCCGGATCAGCGGGCTTCCTTCGTAGGAATACTCCAGCCAGGCGCGCGTCGGCTCTTCGCTGGTCCACCGGAGATCGGCCGCGGGCACGCGGCTGCTCGGCGTGACGGTCGCGTCGAGGGGCGTGGAGCAGGCCGTGAACAGGCCCGCGCCCCACACGCCGAGCATTACTTCGAGCCTGGCCGTGGGATCGGGCGTTCACCCGGAGGAGGGGGACTGCCTGGCGGGGGCGTTGGCCCGGGACCACCGCCACCGACGATAAAGAAGTCTACCCGCGGATTCTGGGTCCAGGCCGCCTCGTTCTCCCCCGGCACCAACGGCTTTCCTTCGCCGTAGCCCTCACTCTCAAGCCGGTCCGTCGCGACCCCCTTTTGGATGAGGTAGTCCCGCACCGATGCGGCGCGAGCCTTAGAGAGCTTCAGGTTGGCCGGGCCGTTTCCGCGGCTGTCGGTGTGGCCCTCTACCCGCACCCGCGTGATTTCGGGGTGGTCTACCAGGATCGCAGCGACGTCGTCGAGAAGCGCGAAGCTCTCTGGCTTGATCGCGGCTTTGCCCGTCTCGAAATAGACCGATTCGCGTATTTCGATCCGCTTCTTTTCGGCATCGAGCACCGCACGCTCGGCCTCAAGCTTGATCTCCAGCACCTGGTGTTCGCCGGGCGCGAGGGTCAGCGGGCGGCGCACGGGCTTGAAGCCAGGAACTTCGACCAGGAGGCCGTAGTCACCGCCTTGAAGGCGCTGATCGAACGCCGGACCGGCCGAGATGGCGGGAGGGGCGGCGCCACGTCGCAGGGTGAGTTTTGCAGCGACCGGTTGGCCAGCCGGGTCCGTGACCTTCACGACGAGGTGGGCGAAGGGCACCAGCACGACTTCCTGGGTGATCGGGGGCCCGTCCTTGACCTCGAGCGCCAGCTCAGCCGGCTCAAAGCCCGCGGCCTGCACCTCGGTGAAATAGCGGCCGAAGGGAACCTCAAAAGCCTGGTTGATCGTCTGACTCTTTCCGCCGACCTTGAGCTGTGCCTCCGTGACGGGCCCGGCGGGCCCACGAACGAGGACGGTCACGCTGACGGGTTCGGGGCAGCCGTCGGTGTCGAGGTAACCATCCCCGTCTTCGGGATCCAAGGGGCAGCTGTCGAGGCGATCACGGATGCCGTCGCCGTCTGCGTCGCGCACTTCCTGAGGCTCGTAGCCGGCGGAGACCAGCGCGCGGAAGGGTGCCACGCCGATGCCCGTCGCGGGCGAGGCACCAATTCCTGCGCGGAGGACGAGCGCTTTGGCCTTGGGGCGGTACCAGCCCCCCAGGAGCAGCTCGGCGCCGCGGGTGGCGGGTAGATCCAGCGTGCTAACGCCTTGCCAGCCCCAGAGCTCGGCCGATACGCCATACTTCGGCGTAAAACGCCACGCTCCGCCGAGCCTGAGGTGAAGCTGGTCGCCCCAGGTGAAAGAGTCCGCGGCGCCGCTGCTGTCGGTCACTGTGACTTCCGCGCGCTGATTACGGCGAAAGCCTACGTTACCCGCCAAAAAGAGCTTCTCGTAGTCACGATCGACGATGAGGCTCGTCTCCCAGCCAGCCCCGGTGTCGCTCCCGAGCGCGAAAGGCGTCGTATTCGACGACACCAGCAGCCGGCCGTCTACCGCCACGCCGAAACGCTTCTGATTGTGGTCGGCGAGCTGAAGCTTCGCGTCGAGCGAGAGCTCACCGAGCCCGTATGCTGCCCGCCCGCCGTCGTCGGTGCCGACCAGCAGGAGGGGTACATTCACGCCAAAACGAACGAGACCGAGCGTATAGCCGCCCGCCGCGTCCACCATCGTCAGCGAGCTGATCAGCTCGTCGCGCACGAGCGTGCTCTGCCCGTCGGTGGTCAGCGTGTACTCGTAGTGGAGCGGGTCGAGGGTGTAGTGTACGAGCGCACGCAAGGTCCCGGTGCCGGGGCGCACGGTGCTGTCGTCCACGGTAAACATGTACGCGCCGTCGATGTTATGATGGAGCATCTGGGCGTTGATCGGTGGCATTTCTCCGGCGGCGACGCCTTGCGCGAGCGCGCTGCCGAACACGTACAGGTACATCGGGACACCTCGAGACGAGGCTAACGCGCTCTCGCCCTTTAGGGACGGAACAGCACCGCGAGCAGGCTTCCTCCAACGCACAAGACGAGCGCCAAGCCGACAAAACCCGCGAGGACCAGCGGCATCACCGACTGGGACTCCGGTGCAGCCTCTGCTGGGGGCGGGGCCGGGGTCGGCTCGCTCGCGGCGACCGCTACCTCGAAAACAGAGGGCCCAACCGTTATTTTGTCGCCCGTCTTGACCTGCTTGTGGTCAGGTACCCGGTTGCCGTTGACGAAGACCCCATTCCGCGAGCCGTTATCCTGCACCCAGACCGCGCCATTGTGGAGCAGGACCCGCGCGTGTTGACGACTGACGTTTGTGTCGTTGACACAGATGTCGTTTGCTGCGTCCCGGCCGATGCAGGGGCCCTGCTCGGTGATCGGGTACTCCTGACCGCGCTGGGGTCCCTCGACCACGCGGAGTATCGGACCGCCTTCCATGCGGCGGGATTATCCAGATTTTCGGCACGCCGTCAACAGGCGGAGCGCTCAGTGCGCCTCGGCGGCGCCAAATCGTTTCTCGGCGCTCGACAACATGTCGCGGTGCGCGCGGTCTTCTGCGGCCATCTGCTCAAACATCTCAACGAGCTCCGGCTTGCCCGCGAAAAACTGGGTGCGGCCGTGGAGCTCGGCGCTGTGCTCCTCCACCCGGCGCGCCATCTGGAGCGCATCCACCGCGGTGAGCGGATCTCTCTCCGCGTGACTACGCTCAGCGCGCAGCTCAGCGAGGAGCTGACGGGCTGAGGCGAGATCGACGGGGGCGACCGGGGGCTCCTCGCCGGAGAACGTCGCCTGGTGGATACGGATGCTCGCGGCGTGGTACCGCTCAGCCTCGGCGTACAGCTTCCAGAAGTACACAAACTCGGCGTTGTCCGAAAAGCGCCGAGCGAACACCTCGTAGAGCGCGGCGCACTCCAGCTCGATCGCGACCGCGACCTCAATCAGACCCTCGGTGTCCAGCATGTTCACTCCCGCGCCGATCCCTACCCGCTGTGGCGCCTTCGTGTCCATGCGCGGAGATCCGGAAGAGGCCGACCTTCAACCGGCCGTCCTCGCGAGTTGTGTCGGCCGACCCCGTCGCAGGGCCCGATTCCGTAACGAGCCTTACCGAGTCCTTAGCCTCGGCGTCGCCGCAACCACGACCCGAGCGCCAACATCCCGGTGAGTCCCGGCACGAGCGCGATGCTGCTCACCCCGGCGACGAACAAGGCCAGCAGATCCACCGTGAGCCGACCCTTGCCGGCCTCGTTGGCCCGGACGCTGATCTGCTCCTCCTCGCCCGCCATCCACGCCACGGTGTTGAGCAGGAGGTCCTGGTTGATACCGTTGCCCACGAGCAGGTTCGACGCGAAGTCGACGTCCCCGTAGACCACGACCTTGCCCCCGGCTTTGGGAGGCACGGTGACGGATGGGGCCGGTAGGGCGGGCGCGGGCAGGCCGTCGGGCAGCGGCGCAGGGGGGGTCGCGGTGACCACCGCCGCGGGGTCGCTGATCTCGGCGACGACGATCACCGGGACCTTGCCGACGATGTCCTTGCCGGCGTCGGGGGCAAAAGAGTCTGGCGAAGCGTTGAAGTCCGTCTCCGCCCAGCTCGAGTCCGAGGTGCGCGCCAACACGGTGGTGGTGATGCCGGAGATGGGCGTCGCCGACGCGCCGGCCGAGCGCGCCTCGAGGAGCACCGACGCGCCCGAGAGCTTGGCGGTGAGCGGGTGGGCCTCGTAGGCGTCCTCGTTCAGGAGCGGCATGAACGGCGAGTTGTTGAACACCCGGTAGGCGTCCATCTCCACGACGACGTCGTTCCCCACCGCCACCCCGTAACGGGCCATGTCGGCGGCGACGCTCGCTGGAGTCCGGGGATCCATGAGCGCGATCAGCGACCCGCCGCCCGCGACGTAGCTGGCGAGTCGGTCGAGCTCGGCGGGCACCAACGCGCTCTGTGGCGCGGGGAAGATCACCACCTTGCAGGTCTCTGGAGTGGGCTGGGTGCCCACCAGCGAGAGGGCCGTGACGGCGTAGCCCTGGTCCTCAAGCTTCTTGTTGACAAAACCGAAGCCGAACTGGCCCGAGCTGTCATCCATCTCGGGCTCGCCGTGGCCCTGCACCATACAGACGGTGTGGGTCGTGTCGGACGTCAGGCGGATCAGGGCGTTGGTGACGCTCTCTTCGTCGAACTTCGACTCGATCCGCTGCTCCTTGTCGGCGGCCACGAGGATCAGCGCGCCGCTCTCAGAGCTGACCTTGTTCTCCTGCGCCACCGTTGGCTGAGAGAAGGGGTCGATCCAGCTCACCTCGATGAGTGAGCTGTGCTCCTGGTAGCGCTTGAGCAGATCCTCGGCGTTGCTGGCGTCAGGCGTCCCGGGGACGAAGAAGCCCTTCACCTCGACGCGGCGGTCCAGCGCCGTGGCGATGTCGATGCTCTGCTGCGACAGCGTGTACTGCTTGTTCGCCGTCATGTCCCAACGCTTGTTGTAGCGATGGGCGACGATGTTCAGCGTCACCATGATGCCGGCACCGAGGAGCACGGTCACGGCGGCGATCCAACGTCGGCCGAAGGCCTGGCTGTCGCTCACCGCGCGCACCGAGCTCCAGTCGGAGAAGAGCCAGGCGGCGACGAGGGCCGCGCTCACGCCACCGACGATGTTGAGGGCGTCGGGCACTTCGGAGAGCAGCGCAGCGCCCGCCGCGTAGGTCAGGAGGCCCAGGCCCCCGATGAATCCGATGATCCAGGCATACGCACGCATCAACGCCACCGCATCGCCTCAACCCGTTGCGTAGTCGCAAACAGGGCGAAGCCAATAAAAGTTAGGTAATAGGCTAAATCTTTGATGTGGATCAGGCCCTTGCCCATCTGCTCCACGTGGCTCACCATCGAGATGTATTCGATCACCTCTTTGGCGGTTCCGGCCTCCATACCCGCGGCGGCCCAGCCGAAGATGAAGAGCAGGAGGTTGGCCGAAAAAGCGAGGGCGAGCGCCACCACCTGGTTCTCGGTGAGCGCGGAGCAGAACAGCCCGATCGCGAACAGCATGCCCAGCATCAGCGAGAAGTTGAGGTAGTTGGTCATCAAGATGCCGGTGTCGATGTCGCCGAGCCACCGCAGGATGAGCACGAAGTGCGCGGTAGAGAGCACGAGCGCCACCCCGAAGCCCAGCGCGCCGAGCAGCTTGCCGAGCGCGATCTGGAAGGAGGAGATCGGCGAGGTGAGCAGGAGCTCAAAGCTCTTCATCCGGGTGTCTTCCGCCAGGAGCCGCATCGTCACGGCCGGCGAGAAGAGGAGCACGATCACCGCCATGTTCCCGAAAAGCGGCTGGAGCACCATCGAATTGGCGTCCATCGAGTCGCCCCCGTAGGGGTTCATCATCATCTGCGCGCTGGCGTCGGCGTACCAGATCAGGCCGGAGAGGAACATCCACCCGGTCATGAGCTGAAACACGAGGAGTACGATCCAGCCGATCGGGGAGGCGAAATAGGCGGCGGTCTCCCGCCGGGCGATAGCGAACACGGCGCTCATGAGCTGCTCCGAGCGGTGAGGCGTAGATAGATGTCTTCGAGACGTTCGCGGCCGGACAGCTCCAAGAGGCCGTAGGACAGCGCCGCGCGTGCGACGTCCTCCCGCAGGTCTCGCTCGCCGCGGACGACGTAGGCGTCCCCTTTGCGGCCCAGATCCCGGAAGCCGTCGAGCGATCTGAGCGTGGCCTCAAAACCGTCTTCTGGCCGGGCCACCTCCACGTGGACAACGCGCCCCGGGGCCGCGATCTGGGTCTGCGCGTCCGTCGTCACCAGCACGCCGCCGTTGATGATCATGACCCGGTTGCACAAGGCCTCGATCTCGCCGAGCACGTGCGTGGACAGCACGACGGTGCGGTCGCCCTCTGCGAGGGTCTGGATGAGGTGCCGAATCTCAACCCGTTGCGCCGGATCAAGGCCGGAGGTGGGCTCATCGAGGATCAGCACCTGCGGGTCGTGCACCAGCGCCTGTGCGAGGCCCACTCGTTGCCGGTAGCCCTTGGACAGGTTTTCGATGATTCGGCTCTGCACATCCTCGAGACCCACCATTTTCATCGCACGCAGCGCGGCGTCCGAGACCTGCGCGACGCCTTTGAGCGTCGCCGCAAACTCGATGTAGTCGCGCACCCGCATGTTGCCGTAGACCGGCGGGGTCTCCGGAGCATATCCGAGGATCGCCTGCACCTTCTTGGGGTGTTCGGCGACATCGAAGCCGCCGACCTTGGCCGATCCCGCGCTCGCGCCGAGCGAGCCGGCGATGATGCGCATGGTGGTCGACTTGCCGGCGCCGTTGGGGCCGAGGAAGCCGATGACCTCGCCCTTGGCCACGGAGAAGCTGACCCCGTTGAGGGCCATGTTCTCGCCATAAACTTTTGTGAGTCCGTTGACTTCGATCATCCTTGTGTCCGAGCCGGGGCCGGTCAACCTCGACCCACCCGGCGGGCCGCGGGGATAACGCGCCGCGATCACGCGTACAATGCCCGGCGGGTGACGGACGGTCACGACCTGTAACGCCGCGTTCGTAGGTGGCGGTTGCCGGGGGGGGCCGGTCAGCCGTACACTACGGCGGCCACCCTGCCGCGGGCGGGGTGCGATGGAGGCCGCGTGTCAGCAACTACTTTCGTCCAGATCCCGGCGCTATGGCGCCTGCAGGGGCTCCTGGGCGCGGCGCTGCTGCTCGGCGCTTGTACCCCCGAGTGGAAGGCGGTGGACGCGGACGGGGATGGCGTAGACGCGCTCAAAGACTGTTGGGACAACCCGGTGGGGCCGACCAGCGCCACCGGCACGACGCTCACGGGCGCGGAGATCTTCCCGGGCGCCCCCGACGCGTGGTACGACGGCATCGACGCCGACTGCGCCGGGGACGACGATTTTGACGCCGATCTCGACGGGTTTGTGCCCGACGCCTATGCGGACGTGACCACGCTGCCCTTCGATCTCCCGGTGCTGCCTGCCGGGGACTGCTGGGATTCGGATGATCCCGAGGTCATTCCGCCGGAATTTGTAGCGCTCAACGCCCTTGACCAGCCCTTGCCGGCCGAGGTGAACCCGTCGGGGACCGATAGCTTCTACGACGGCGTGGACGAAGACTGCGCCCAGCAGGTGGCGGATTGTGACGCGGACTGCCAGGCTCAGGCGGAGTTCGACGCGGACGGCGATGGTTACGATTCCGCGTATCAACAACGGCGAGATGGCAGCTTTGGGGATGATTGTTTTGATCACCCCGAGGATAGCTACGACAACCCCGCCGGCCTCAGCGAGCTGGACACCCATCCCGGTTCGATCGAGACCTGGTACGACGGCTCCGACCAGGACTGCGCCAACGACGATGACTGGGATCAGGATCAGGACGGTCACGAGTGCGAGGAGCTGCCTGACGGCGCCGGCTCTTGCCTCGGCGATTGTGATGACACCGATCCGGCACGGTACCCTGACCCGAGCGTAACGGAGGTCTGGTACGACGGCGTAGACGCCAACTGCGACGGACACTCCGACTTTGACCAGGATTTTGACGACTCCGACTCCGAGGCCTGGGGCGGCGCCGACTGCGCGGATGAAGACGCCAGCATCTTCCCGGAGGCGACCGAGGACTGGTATGACGGCGTGGATCAGAACTGTGATCGCGCCAATGACTGGGACGCCGATAGCGACGGATACACCTCGCTCTACCAACCGGACGGTGACGGCGTCTACGGCACCGACTGTTACGATCAAGTGGGCGACAGCTTCGACGATCCCGGCGCGATCGGACCGGCGGGGATTTACCCGGGCAGCGTGGACAGTTGGTATGACGGGACCGATCAGGACTGCGATGGCGCCTCCGACTACGATCAGGACGGCGACGGCCAGGATCGGGACAGCGACGGCGGCTCCGACTGTAATGATCGCGACGCGGCGATCCGTGAGGGCGTCCTCGAGGACTGCAGCACCGGAGATGACGACAACTGTGATGGGTCTCTTGACCAGCAGGAGGCGGTAGGGTGTGTCGACTGGTACCTGGACGATGATGGGGACGGACACGGCGATCCCGCGCTCTCCGAGTGCTGGTGTGAAGCGCAGGTCGTGACCAGCTTTACCGCGGCTGGGAGCGCCGCCGACGACTGTGATGATGGGGCTGCGGGCACTTACCCGGGCGCTCCTGAGCTATGCGATCTTGCGGACGTCGACGAAGACTGCGACGGCCTGAGTGACGACGCCGACACCGGCGCGACCGGAGGAAGCACCTACTACCTCGATGATGACGGTGACGGCCAGGGTGACGAGACCGATGCCGGCGTGGTGTTGTGCGACGGCGAAGCAGGACGGGTCTCCACTTCGACCGACTGCGACGACGCCGATGCCGCGATCTACTTTGGCGCGCAGGAGATCTGCGACGGCGCCAACGTGGACGAAGACTGTGACGATGACGCCGATGACGCCGATATCTCGGTGGATATCAGCACCGAGAGCACCTGGTACACCGACGCGGATGGCGACAGCTTTGGAGATCCGGCCACCGAGACCGATCGGTGTGATGCTCCCGCTCGCGGGGTCGCGGATGGCACGGACTGTGACGACGGCGATAGCGCGATCCATCCGGACGCGATCGAGCTCTGTGACGCGGCCAACACCGACGAAGACTGCGACGGGCTCGCCGATGACGCTGCGCCGGAGGCCGACGGCAAGCTGGACAGCTACGCCGATGCCGACGGTGACGGTCAGGGAGCGGGCGCCGTAGTGCCCTGGTGTGACCGTCCCGCGGGTTATAGCGCAGACAACCTCGACTGTAACGACGGCGACGACGAAGTCTATGACGGGGCGCCTGAGCTCTGTACAACCGGCGCGGACGACGACTGCGACGGCGACTCCAACGAGGCCTCATCGATCGACGCCTCCACCTGGTACGCCGACAATGACGGCGACGGCTATGGAGACCCCACCGAGACCCAGCCCGCCTGCGTGCAGCCGGTCGGCTATGTCGCCGACTTTGGCGACTGTAATGATCTGTTCGCCTCGGCATTTCCGGGTGCGACGGAGTTCTGTAACTTCCGGGACGATGACTGCGACGGGGCGAGCGACGAGAACAGCGCGGTGGACGCGAGCACCTGGTACTTCGACGGGGACAACGACAGCTATGGCAACAGCGGTGACACCACCGTGGCGTGTATTGCCCCGAGCAACTTTGTGTCTCGGGGCGAGGACTGTGACGACAGCGTCACCTCGGTCAACCCCGCAGCGACCGAGCGTTGCAGCACCGCCGCCGACGACGACTGCGATGGCTCGGTCAACGAAGACGACGCCTTCGGCACCACGACCTTCTATGCCGACACTGACGGCGACGGCTACGGCGACCTGGGCAACACCTACAGCGCCTGTACCGTGCCGAGCGGCTACACCACTGATACGCGCGACTGTAACGACGAGGACAACCTCGCGTATCCCGGGGCGACCGAGCGCTGCGCAACGGCCTACGACGACGACTGTGACGGCGCGATCAACGAGGCCGGCGCCGTCGGCACCGCCTTCTACTATCGGGACGCCGATGGTGACGGTTTCGGAGACGAAGATGACCTCACTGCGACCGAGGGCTGCTCGCTCATTCCGGGAGAGATCAGCAACAACGACGACTGTGACGACACCCGCGCCGCGGTGAACCCCGACGAGGACGAGGTCTGCTCGACCGCTTATGACGATGACTGCGACGGTTCAATCAACGAAAACGGCGCGGCCGATGCGACGGCCTACTACGACGACAACGACGGCGACGGTTACGGCGACGAGGACGACACGGCGCTCGTCTACTCCTGCACCGCTGTCTCGGGCGATGTCACGGACAGCACCGACTGCGACGACGCACAGGTCAACGCCAACCCCGGCGAGACCGAGACCTGTACCACCGCCTACGACGACGACTGTGACGGCACCGCGAACGCCGTGGGCACGGCCGACGGGACGTTGTTCTACGTGGACATTGACGGCGACAGCTACGGCGCCGCCACAGGCGGCATACGGTACTGCGCCACGACAGTCGCCGGTCGGGTCGCCAACAACACCGATTGTAACGATTCAAACGCTGGGATCTCTCCAGGCGACCTCGAGCGGTGTGACACGACCTACGACGACGACTGTGACTCCAGCATCAACGAGGACGGTGCGGTCGGCGCCGTGACCTACTACCGGGACAGCGACAGCGACACCTACGGAAATGCGTCCGACACACGGGTCGCCTGCCTCCTGCCGTCGGGCTATGTTGCCAACTCGACTGATTGTAGTGACACCAACAACGCCGCCTATCCTGGAGCGCCCGAGCTCTGTGCCACCTATGGCACCGACAACGACTGCGACGGCAGCACGACGGACGCCACCGACGAGCTGACCTGGTACTACGACTCTGACCTCGACACCTACGCGGGGGCCACCACGCAGCTTGCGTGTACCGATCCCGGCACGCGCTATTACGCCACGTCAACCGACTGTAACGACAGCGATTCAGCCGTTTATCCGAGCGCAATCGAGACCTGCGCCAATGAGGGCACCGACAACGACTGTAGCAGCAGCACGAGGACGCCCGTAGATCGTTTGAGCTGGTACGCGGACACCGACTCGGACACCTACGGCGCCGGCACCGCGACGCTGGCCTGTACCGCGCCGTCGGCCCATGTCGCGAACAATACGGATTGTAACAACAATAATGCCGCGATCAGCCCGGGGGCCACCGAGGTGTGTGACGCGTCGGATACCGACGAGGACTGTGACGGGCTCGCCGACGACGCCGACGCCAGCGCGACCGGCGAGACCACCTGGTACCGCGACCAGGACGGGGACACCCAGGGCACCACGGCCACCACGTCGGTGCTCTGTAACCAACCCTCCGGCTACGTCGGCAACAGCACGGACTGCAACGACAACAACGCCGCCATCTACGTCGGCGCCACCGAGGTGTGCGACGCGTTGGACACCGACGAGGACTGCGACGGGTTCGCCGACGACGCCGACCCGGGCGCCACGGGCGAGACCGACTGGTACGCGGACGCCGACGGCGACAGCTTCGGCGACGAAACCGACGTGCCCACTTCGGCGTGTAATGCGCCGACCGCGACGGTGGCCGACAACACCGACTGCGACGACTCCGACAGCTGGGTCTACCCGGGGGCGCCGATCTATTGCGACGGCGTCGACAACGACTGTGATCCTGCCTCGGAGTCCGAGACGGGCGTGGTGACCGGCATCGACAGCGACGGCGAGCCCGTCACGATGAGCTGGAGCACGAATTCGGCGGCGCCAACCGACGACACGTTGGTCGGCGAAGAGGTGACCATCAACGTCTGCGCGGGGACCTACTATGTCAACCTGACCGTGCCGGACGCCACGGCCGAGGTGGACGTCGCGCTCGTGGGGCTCAGCTCCGGGGCGAACCCTGTGCTGTCGGGGCTCAACAACCAGGGTTCGATCCTGCGGGTCATCGCGCAGACCTCAGCGCACACGATCAGTCTCGAGAACCTGACGCTGGAGGCAGGGGTTGGCACGGAAGTTGGCACCAGCACCTACATGGGCGGCGCGATCTACGTGACCGCGCTCACCAACCCAAGCGTCGCGAACGTCACGCTCACGGGCTGTGAGCTCAGCGACAACGATTTGAGCGCCACGGGCACGAGCTACGGGGGGGCGATCGCGATCGGGGGCCTCAGCGGAGCGGCGCGCTCGGGGAAGGTGGCCCTGGTGGACACGACTGTCGAATTGAACGCAGCCAGCTACGGAGGTGCATTCTACCTGGAGAGCGGTGTCGTGACCATGAGCTGTACGGGCGGCGGCGGGGTGGAGCGTAACGATGCGCTGGTTGGTTTCGGCGGCGCCGCCGAGTTCGGCGTCGGTGCCACGAGCAGCTTCACGGTCACGAGCTGCGACCTGGGCGCGATCGGGAACGACAACGGGCCCCATGACTTCGCTCAGGGCGGCACGCTCGACGACTATGACGGGGTCTCGAGCTTCGTGTGTACGGGCGGCGGCGCATTGAGCTGTGTGCCGTGAGACCGGTCGGCTGGACTACACCGGCCCCGCTTCGGGGCCACCCGTGGTTGACCCTTCCGGGCGCGTCCAGGACAATAGCGTTTGGAGTCTTGCCACCATGCGCGTGATGCTCATCCGTCCCCCTGCAAAACATACGGTGGAGAGCGAGGTTCCCGAGGCGGTTTCGGCAGAGAACCTCTCCTACCCGCCGCTCGCCCTCATGGCGATCGCGACCTTCCTCAAGGAGAAGAGCCGCCACGAGGTGTGCATCATTGATGCGCAGCTCGACAACACGCCCTACGAGGATCTCGAGCGGCAGATCCGTGATTGGAAGCCGGATGTGGTCGGAGTGACTGCGTTCACCGTGCAGCTGGTGGACGTCCACGAGACGGTGAAGACCGCCCGGCGCGCCGGCGCCCGCTACGTGGTCGTCGGCGGCCCACATGTGTCGGACTTTCCTCGTGAATGTGTGGGGTTGCCGGGGGTGGACGCGGTGGTCAAGGGCGAAGGCCAGAAACCGATGCTCGACCTCTGCGATCTGTGGGAGCGTGGGGAGTCGCCCCGTGGCCTCCCCGGGGTCATGGCCCACCCGGACGACCCGGTGCCCGAGCAGGATGTCTACTTCTCCAACAGCCTGGACGACTACCCGCTGACGGACCGGACGCTTGTGGACTATCGCCGGTACTACGACGTCATGGGTCGCGGCGGCATCTTCACCACGATGATCAGCTCCCGCGGCTGCCCCTACCGCTGTACCTTCTGCAACACGCCTCGCCACCGCTATCGGGTGATGTCGCCCTCGCGAGCTTGTGACGAGATCGAAGCATGTATCAAGCTGGGTATCTCTGAGATCTACTTCGTCGATGACACCTTCAACATCACCAACGCCCGGGTGATCGAGCTGTGTGACGAAATCATCAAACGAGGGCTCAAGTTTTCCTGGACCGTGCGCTTCCGGGTCAAGGGCGCCACCCGCGAGCTCCTGCAGAAGATGAAGGCGGCGGGTTGCCAGCGTATCCAGTTCGGCGTGGAGCAAGGGACGGAGGAGGGCCTGCTCAGGCTCAAGAAGGACGTCACTGTCCGGGAGATCGAGAGCGCCTTCCGGCTTTGCCGAGAGGTGGGCATCAATACGGTGGCTTACTTCATGATCGGCACGCCGACCGAACGTAGCCGTGACGACGTGATGGACACCATCGACTACTCCATCAACCTCGACCCTGATTTTGTCATGTTCAACGTGCTCACCCCATTTCCGGGCACGACGCTCTACGATGAGGGCCTGCGCGACGGCGTGCTCGACCTGGATCCGTGGCTGAAGTTCATGCGGGAGCCCCGCGCCGACTTCAAGGCGCAGGTCTGGGACGAGCACTTCACGCGCGCGGAGCTGCGCGAGATGCTCAACACCGCCTATCGCCGCTTCTATTGGCGGCCCAAGTTTGTGGCGCGCAACCTGACACAGATTCGGAATCCCCAGGATTTCCTTAGGAAAGCGACCGCCGGGGTGCGAATGTTGACACCCAAGCTGCCGCGACTCCTCGCGCCGCCCACCCAAGTTTCTTAGGGGTTCGATATGCACGGAGCCGTTGAGACCCAGCCCACTTCCCCGATGCCGTCGCGCACGGTCAGTCAGCCGGCGGCGGGGGCGGCGCCCGCGAGGCCCTTCACCGTGGTGCTGATGACGGTGTACAGCGTGGAGAATGCCGGGATCCGGTACATCTCCGCCGCGTTGCAGCGGGCGGGCTTTCGCACCTACATCATCTTCTTGCGCGACTGGCGGCACAATGAGCTGGAGATGCCCTCCGACGCCGAGATCGACATCGCCCTCAACATCATCGCGGAGAAGAAGGCGGATCTGATAGGCTTTGGCTTCATGTCGAGCCTGCTTCCGATCGCCAGTGAAGTGACGCGGCGGATCCGGGCGCGCTTCCCCCAGACCCCGGTGGTTTGGGGCGGCATTCACCCCACCTCTTCGCCCGACGCGTGTATCCCGCTGGTGGACTACCTCTGTGTCGGGGAGGGAGAACAAGCTGCGATCGACCTTTGTGATGCGCTGTCCAAGGGCGAGGATACGACTCACATCCCCAATGTATGGGCCAACAAGAACGGGGAGGTGTTCAAGAACAGCCCTCGGCCGCTGATCCAGGACCTGGACTGGCTGCCCTATCCCGACGTGGAGGACCACAACAAGTACTACATTGAAGGCGGGAAAGTGACGGTCGAGGAGCCGTGGAAGCGCACTGCCGAGTACCGGATCTACTTCTCTCGGGGTTGTCCTTACAACTGCTCCTATTGTTATGTCTCGATCCTCCGGGACGTCTACGACGAGAAGGGCAAGGCCTTCTACCGGGCCCGGTCGGTGTCGCACATCATCGGCGAGCTGGCCTATATGAAGAAGCACTTCCCGCGGGTCGCGCGGGTGAAGATCGACGACGACACGTCGTTCGCCTTCGGGCAGGAGTGGATGGACGAGTTCCTGGCCCGGTACGGGCCGGAGGTCGGGATCCCGTTCGAGTGTCTGCTGATCCCGCCGATGTTGCGGGAAGAGATGTTGAGGAAGCTGGTGAACGTGGGGCTCATCCGTGTGCAGACCGGGATCGAGAGCGGCAGCGCCAAGGAGAGCAAGGAGCTCCACAATCGCTCCCCGGGCAACACCGCGATCCTGAAGTTCTCGGAGTTCAACAAGGATCTCAAGCTGGACATCGTCTACGATGTCATCATTGACAACCCCCACGCCACCGAAGAGATGAAGATGGAGACCGCGCGCTTCCTCCTCGATCTGCCTCGGCCGTACTCCATCTATTTCTACTCGCTCAACTACTTTCCCGGCACTGCGCTGACCCAGAAGCTGCTCGCCGAGGGGGTGATTCAGCCGGACGAGGTCGAGGGCAGCAGCACCAAGGCCTGGAAGCAGTTTCGGGTGTCAATGGATTGGCCGCGTAGCGACGAAGACAAGTTCTACCTGGCGATCTTCTGTCTCGCCTCCAAGGCCTTCGTGCCGAAGAGCTTCATCGAGGGCCTGCTGGAGCAGCGTGAGTACTGGAAGAAACACGTCGAGCCGGTCTTCTACCTGGCGTGGGCGGCCAACTACGTGCGGATGTTCCACGTCGCGTTCAAGTATTTTCAACGCGGTGAGCTCACCTGGTTCAAGGTCAGGCAATATGGGTCCTTACGGAAGCTTATCAGTCAGTAGGGGGCTCGGATGGGTCTGCTGTCACGGATCGCGGCGCGCGTGAAGTCGGGGGTCAAGGCGGTCTCGCGCGAGGCGAAACACCCCGGAAAACCTCCTTCTTACCTTGAACACGACAGCCCCTTCTATCCGGCCCCGTCGCGGGATGACCGCGCGGGCGGCGCCGTGGCCTCACCGGCGCCGGCTTCGCCGCCCAAAGGGGCGACGTCCACCGGGGCGGCCGGCGGCGCGCCGCGCGCGGATCGTGGTGAGGAGAAGCCCTGGTTTCTCGATGGGCAACAGGACGGTTGGGACGACACCAACCCGGGCGGGGACAAGGGCGCCGGCTGAGCTGGACCGCGGCGATCTTGGCGGAATCGGCGTCTGCCGTGACACGACGGTGACGTAGGGGGAGCCGTCGCGGGCGACGGGCACCCGAGCACGTTAGAGAGGCCCGATTCAGAGGAACAGCGGATGGGGCAACCCGAGATCTTCGTCGTTCTCCCTTACGAGCGACGAAACCTGAGCGAGCGCGCCCGCGCTGCTGGCGCCCAGGTCATCATCGACTGCACTTGCGCCCGGGGGGCCGAGCTTCCCGACGGCGTTTGGGTGCGAGCGGTCGACAGCGGGGATGCTCCAGGTTCGGGGCCGTTGATCGTGCGGCGCGGGCCCCCGGTGGCGGGGCGGTCCTGCTGGCGCGAGCTGGCGAGTTGGCCGGAGTCCCCGGCGGAGCTCGAAGGATTCGAGGGCGTCGTCCTGCGGGGGCTCGGCAGTGGCGGGTGGTCGGGCGAGCGGGAGCTGCGGGAGCTGATCGCGGCGGCGCCGCAGGGCGTTCGGGTTCTGGCAGACTGGCCCCACGGCCCCGATGAGCCCCGACCCCAGATCGCGGGGATCCTACTGTCGGATGTGCTGTTTCACAGCTTCGCTCCGCCTCCGGGCCTCGTGCGTCGTCGGGAGCGGCTCCGCGCCGCCGATCTGCTCCGGGTGGGCGGCCAGAACGTGGTCGCGTCGCCTGCGTCGCCCGTCTGGCGGCGGCTCGCTGCCGGTGAGTCGGTCGAGACCGTAGGCGCGGGTTGGTTTGAGGCGGATGATCCCTTCCTCGTGGCCTGGCCGGGCGGCGCGGGGCTCCTGCACGCCGCCCGCGAACCGCGGCTGGAGACGGCGTTATCCCCTTGGATGCCCGCACCTGCGCGAGCGACTGTCAGCCTCGCTGGGCCCGACACGCGGCCTGGCCTGCGCTCGGCGGCGCAAGAGTCGACGGTGGACGCGGGGGTCACCACGGGGGAGCTGATCGCGGTGGTCGGCCTCGGCTGTCGGCTTCCGGAAGATGTCGACGGGCCGGAGCTCTTGTGGCAGCGCCTCAACGCCGGCTGGTCCGCCATCGGCGAGGTGCCCAAGTCCCGTTGGGATTCGCGCCTGTTCTACGACGCGGACAAGTCGGCTCCCGACCGGACCTACACCCGGATCGGCGCGTTCATCCGTAACTTCAGCTTCAACCCCCGCAGGTTTCGCATCCCGCCATCCTCGGTGCCCTATGTGGATCCAATCCAGCAGATGACACTGGAGGCCGCCGCCGACGCCCTGGCCGACGCCGGCTACGAAAAGCGTGCGTTTGACCGTACCCGCACCGCGGTTATCTTGGGCAACTCCATGGGCGGGGAGATCACGGACGCCTACGTGTTGAGGTCGATGGTGCCGGCACTCCAGGATTACCTGGGTGAGGTGCCGGACTTCGCGACGCTCGGCGCCGAAGCACGTAAGGAGATCTTGCATTCTTTCGCGAAACGGATGACCCGTGATCTCCCGCAGATCACCGAAGACTCCATGCCTGGGGAGCTCTCCAACGTCGTCGCCGGCCGGGTGGCCTATGCGCTCGATCTCGGTGGCCCGAACTTCACCACGGACGCGGCGTGTGCCAGTTCCATGGCCGCGATTCAGTCGGCGATGACCGGCTTGCGGGACGGCGACTTTGATCTCGCGATCACGGGCGGCGCCGACCGCTCGATGGGCGTGGCGACCTACATCAAGTTCTGCAAAATCGGCGCGTTGTCACCGGATGGTTCGCGCCCGTTCGACGCGGGGGCGAATGGTTTTGTGATGGGCGAAGGTGTAGGCGTGCTGGTGCTCAAGCGCCTCAACGACGCCGTCCGCGATCAGGACAAGATCTATGCGGTGATCCGCAGCATGGGCGCCTCGAGCGATGGCAAGGGGAAGGGCATCACCGCCCCCAACGTGGAGGGGCAGAAGCGTGCACTCACGCGCGCTTGGGAAGGTGCTGGCGTAGACCCCTGGGATCTCGACCTGGTCGAGTGCCACGGCACGTCGACTACGGTGGGCGACCGGGTGGAGGTGGAGGCGCTCACCGCGCTGATCGGATCGGGCCGCCGGGAGCGCCCGGTGCGGATCGGATCGATCAAGAGCAATGTCGGACACCTGAAGAGCGCAGCTGGCGCGGCGGCGATGCTCAAGACGGTGCTCTCGCTCCACCACCAGCAGTTCGTGCCGAGCATCAACTACGAAAAGGCTCGGACAGACCTTGCGTTGGACGTGGTTCCCCTCCGGGTTCAGACCCGGCCGGAGCGCTGGGAGTCGAGCGGGCCACGATTTGCGGGGGTCAGCGCGTTTGGATTCGGCGGGACGAATTTTCATGCCGTACTGCAGGGGTTTACGCCGGGAATGGCTCCGGCGCGGCTCCCCCGTCGCGTGCGCGACCACGGAGACGGTGCGGCGGTGGCGCTGGGTACCGGCGGCGGTGAGCCGCCCGTTGGCGGCCAGTCGAGCGGGGGAGCCGGGCCCAGCGCCGGTGGCGCGAGGATGGGGGGCGGGATGAGCGGTGGTCATGGTGGGAACAACGGCGGTGGTGCGGGTGGTGGCGCCACGGGCGGCGGATTGCCGGTGCCGGAGGGCATCTGGGCTGCGTCCGCTGACACACCCGAGGCGCTGATCCGGGAGCTCAAGGCGATCCGCGATGGGCGTAGCACCGTGTTCGAGCCGGACGCCGCTTTGCGCGTCGCGGCCGCCGCCGCAGACAATGCTGAACGGAACTACCAGATCGAGCGGGCGATCGCCGGCCTGGAGAAAGGGGGCAACTACGACCTGCTCCGGCAGCGTGGCATCCACCTCGAAGACGTGCCGAGCGACGGCCAGCTTGCGATGCTGTTCACCGGACAAGGGTCGCAGTATCTCGACATGGGCCTCGATCTAGCGCCGGTGTTCCGTCCGGCGGGAGACACCTTCCGGGAGGCCGACGAGGTGATGACCCCGCTCCTCGGGCGTCCGCTCACGGAATACATCCGTCGTAATCCTCTCCTTGCCGAGGACGCCCAGTTCGAGGCGCTCCGGGCCACCGAGATCTCCCAGCCCGCCACCCTGGCCGTCGACGTCGCGATCTTGCGTGTATTGGCCAGCTACGGGGTCTTCCCCGACGTGGTGGCCGGCCATTCTCTGGGCGAGTACGCCGCGGCGGTTGCCGCGGGTGTGCTGTCGTTTCGGGACGCGCTGCTCGCGGTGAGCGCGCGCGGGCGCGAGATGGCGGCGGTAAAGCTTGACGACTTTGGGAAGATGGCGAGCATCGCCGCGCCGCCCGACGTCATTCACGAGGTGCTGGCCCAGCTGGGTGGCTACGTCATTCCCGCCAACAAGAACGCGCCCAACCAGACGGTCATCGCCGGGGAGAGCGCCGCGGTAGACGCGGCGTTGGAGCTGTTCAAGGCGCGAGGAATCACGGTATTCCCTCTGCCCGTCAGTCATGCCTTTCATAGCCGCATCGTCGCGCCGGCGTCCGCGCCACTGAGGCGTGTATTGGAAGGACTGGACGTCCAGGCGCCGCGCAGGCGGATCACCACGAACGTGACAGGCCGATACTATCCAACGGGTGACGGCGCGGCCCGAGCCGCGGTGGACATCTTGACGCAGCAGGTCGCCGCGCCGGTCGAGTGGACCGACCAGATCGAGCGCATGTACAACGACGGCGCCCGTATTTTCGTCGAGTGCGGCCCCAAGCGCGCGCTGTCGGGCTTCGTGGTCTCGATCCTGCGTCATCGGCCCCATCGTGCCCTGTTCACCAACCAACCGAAACGCGGCGGCGTGCTGTCGCTCCGCGACTCGCTCGCTGCGCTGTTTGTATTGGGCTTCCCGGTACGCCCCACCCCCACGGAGGCGGTCGAGCTGTTCGCCGCGCCCGGCCCTCGGCGCAGCGGGAGCACGGCGGTCGCGGCCCGGGTGGCCCGGCTGCGGTCAGGCTCCCCGAGCTCAGTGCCGGCGCTTCACTCGGTGGAGCGCGACATCCTGGCGTTGGTCTCCAACAAGACGGGCTACCCGCTCGACGCCCTCGACCTCGACGCGGAGCTCGAGGCCGACCTCGGCATCGACTCGGTGAAGATGGCGGATATTGTAGCCGCAGTACAGGATTATTTCCAGTTGGGGGACGATCCATCCTTCCGCACCGCTGACTATCGAACGCTGCGGTCCGTAGTCGGCTACGCCGTGCGCCGGATCGCGATCACCCGTCCCGCGCCGGGTGAGTCGGCCGTAGTCAGCCCGGAAGTCGCCACGAGCTTCCTGCAAAGTTTTGCTCACGGGAGCCTTGGCGGCGCGCTCGACTCGTCCAAGTTTGCGCAGGCGATGTTGCCGGCCCTGGACGCCTTCCTCAAGGCGAGCTGGAGCGCCTATGAGCTCGCGCGGGTTGCCACGCCGCAGCGCCCCTCCGCGCCGCAACCGGGCGCCGCGGTGCCCGCCGCAGCTCGGGCCCCGGTCGTCGTGCCGCCGGCGCCTGCTCCCGACGTCGAGCGGCCCCTCTCGGCGGCGCCCGCCTCCGCCAGGCCTCCCGCGCCGGTCGGCGATCCGCGACTTGTTGCGGTACAGCAGCGCTTTTATGCTGGCCGAATCGTATGTTCCGGCGCCGCAGTCGGCCTGCCGGGCGGTGACGAGGTGTTTGGCCCGGACAACATCCGCCGGATTCTCCGCGGCGAGAACCGTATCGGCGCGGTGCCGCATGCGGTGCAGGATCGTCTGCTGGGCAAACAGATCGTCCGGCTGGTCAAGGACCCCCAGACCGGCGACGGGCGTTTTGTACCCGTCGAGGATCACAGTCAGGTGATCCGCCTCGCGGGCCAGAAAGCTCACTTTGACCTTGCTGATTATGGGGTCGATCCTGAGGTCACCCGCGCCCTCGACATCACCACCCAGCTCGCCTTCGCCGCCGGTCTCGAGGCGCTTCGCGACGCGGGGATCCCGCTCGTTCGTACGTTTCGGAAGACCGGCTCGGGCAAGAACGTCGCCACCGGCTGGGCGCTGCCTGAGAGCTACCGCGAAGGGACGGGCATCGTGTTTGCGAGCGCGTTTCCGGGCTACGACCAGCTCCTGCAGAAGGTCAAGTCGGACGGAGGCGACGGCGAAGGTAGGTTTGATCGGCGCTTCTTGTTTCAGGTCCTCTCGATGGGGCACTCCCAGCTCGCCCAGCTGATCGGTGCGCGCGGCCCCAACACCCAGGTGAACGCCGCGTGTGCGAGCACGTCCCAGGCGATCTCGGTGGCTGAAGATTGGCTTCGGACGGGCCGTTGTACCAGGGTGCTCGTGGTCGCGGCGGACGATGTCACGGGCGACAACCTGATCGAGTGGATCGGCGCCGGCTTCCTCGCAGCTGGAGCGGCAACGACCGAGGACAAGGTCGAGAACGCGGCGTTACCCTTTGATCGTCGCCGCCACGGCATGATCCTGGGCATGGGCGCCGTCGGCATGATGATCGAGACCGAAGCATCGGTGCGGGAGCGGGGGCTCGTCCCGGTCGCCGAGCTGCTTGGCACCCAGATCTCCAACTCCGCCTTTCATGGCACCCGCCTCGACGCGCAACACATCACGCAACAGGTGACACTGTTCGCCCAGCAGATCGCCGAGATCGCGGGCACCGATCCGGCGAGCATCGCCCGGAGCGCGGTCTTCTTGTCCCACGAGACCTTCACGCCCGCCCGGGGCGGCTCGGCGGCGGCGGAGATGGCAGCGTTGCCCGCGGCGTTCGGTCCGGACGCCAGCCGCATGATCATCGCCAATACCAAAGGGTTCACCGGGCACGCGATGGGCGCCGGCCTCGAGGACGCGGTGGCAGTCAAGGCGCTGCAGTACCGGGAAGTCCCGCCTATCCCCAATCTGCGAGAGCCTGACCCCGAGCTGGGGGACCTGCGGCTCTCGACGGGCGGGCCCGCAGATTTTTCCTATGCTATCCGGTTGGCGGCTGGGTTTGGCTCGCAGCTCGCGCTGGTCGCGTGGCGGCGGATGGCGAACGGAGATCAGCGGGTCGCGAGTGAGGCGACGCGCCGCGCTTGGTTGATGGAGCAGACGGGCAGCGCTGAAACAGTGGTAGAACACCGCCAATTGCGGTCTGCGGCGGTGCCTGCAGCCGTTGAAACGCCTGCTGTGTCCTCTACGGTTCAGGCCACAACCGCCGCCGCCACGACCGACTCCAGTCAACCCGGCGCGGCACGCCCGGCCGTCACCCCCGCGATGCTCGACACCCTGATCGCGGTCGTAGCGGAAAAAACTGGCTATGACGTAGCGGACCTCGATCCGTCCTACGAGCTGGAAGCCGACCTTGGCATCGACACGGTCAAGCAGGCCGAGATCTTCTCCATCATGCGGGATCGATATCGGATCCCGCGAGATGATCGCTTTCGCCTTGCGGATCACAAGACCCTGACCGCGCTGGCCGCCTGGCTGGCCGGTAAGGCTGCCGAGGCCGGCACGGCGCCGGGCGCGGCCTCCCCGGTGGCACCGCCCACCCCCCCGACGGAGCCCGACGTTGCCCCCACGCGCGAGAGCGCCGCGGCGGCTCGGGAGCTCGACGGTGCCGGGTCGGAGGACGTCGTTGGGACGGGTGAGGGCGCTCCCGGCGGGGGGACGCCGGAGCTCACGGTGGGTCGGGATGGAGGCGTAGCGAGGGGCCCCGACGGCGCTCCTGCGGTGGAGACGCTGGACCCGGCCTCCAGCGCCGACGAGCGTGCTGCGGCGGTGCCCACCGGCGGCGACGACGCGTCGGATGAAACGCGGCCGCCTGAGAGCGAGCCGGACGGGGCAGACACACGCCACCTCGCGGCGGACAGCCACGCGGGGGGACTGCCAGCGGCGCGCGCCGAGGGGCGGCCGAGGATCGCCGATGGATACGAAGATCCGGAAATTTTCGAGATGATCCGCCCCCAGGCCGCGGACGCGGAGGGACAGGCGGCGGGCCTGGGCCCGCTCGTGGAGCGGGTGGTGCCTTCCGAGCTGATCGCGCCGGTAGACCCGCGAACGCCGGAGTACGTGGTGGAGGGCGCGGAAGAGGACAAGGATACCCGGACGGCGGACGGCGGGGAGGGCGAGTCGGGCGAAGACGTCGGCGTGTTCGTCGACGACGACAGCGCCCCTGAGACCACTGCCGAGACGCCCGCGGAAGGCGCTGAGGCGCGTGGGCTTCCGCGCTCCTTCCGCTTGCGACGTGTCGCGCGGATCTCGCGATACACCGCGATCGCGGGCTTCCTTCAGGATCGGGTGTTCCGCGTGATGGGGAGCGGCGCGCTTGCTGACGCGCTTCGCCGCGAGCTGGGCCGGCGCGGCGGCGGCCTCGATGGCGATCCCGATGTGGTCATTGACGTCGGCGTGACCATCCAGGAGGCCTTCGCGGAGGCCCGCCGCTTGGACGGTCGTCCGCCGACCTGGTGGATCTGTGTGGAGCAGGAGGACGCCGAGCTCTCGGTGGAGCGGGCTGCGGCGGTCGGCGCGCGCGCGGGGCTCACCAAGGCGCTCGGGCGCGAGTGGACGGGCTGCCAGGCCAGGGTCATCAGCCTTGATCCCTGGATGGAGCCGACCGAGGCCGCGCGCGCTGTGCTCAACGAGCTCACCGCGGGTGACCGCTCGGTGGAGGTCTGGCTTGGTCCGGAGCGTCGCGAGGTCGCTGTGCTGGGGGTCGCCGACTTCCCCGGGCGACACCAACGGCTGGCGGGCGGCGTCGCGCTGCTCACCGGAGGCACCCGTGGGATCACCGCGCGAGTGGCCGGGGTGCTCGCGGCGCGTGGTGTCGGGACCCTGATCCTGGCGGCGCGTACCGCGCCTGGGACCAGTCCGTTGAACGAGGAGCAGGCGCGGGCCCGTGCGCGAGCGGAGATCGAGCAGGCGGGCGAACGTGCCACACCGCGGCGGATCGAGGACCTCCTGCGTCCGCAGCGGCTGGCCGACGAGGCCCGGCAGACCGTCGAGCGGCTGCGGAGCCTGGGCGCTGTGGTCGAGGTGTACACCGTGGATCTGGCCGCGCTTCCCGCGGTCCAAGGTCTGGTCCGCGAGCTGGTCTCTCGGTACGGGCACATCGATTACTGCGTACACGGCGCGGGGGTGGAGGAGTCTCGGCGCCTCGCTGACAAGGATGAGGCAGCATTCCAACGGGTCTTTTCGGCCAAGGCGCGCGGGGGCGTAGCGCTGGCGGAGGCGCTCCCAGCGAGCACCCGGTTCCTGTCGATGGGCTCGATCGCGGGCCGCTTCGGGAACGCGAGCCAGGTGGATTATGCCGCGGCAAACGAGGCGATGGCGCGCGTGTGTGCCCAGCGCCCGAACTCGCTCCACGTGGCGTGGACGGCGTGGGACGAGACCGGAATGGCCGTCCGAGGCGGCATGGAGCGGCTCCTGACCGAGCGGGGCATCGAGCTGCTCCCGGCGGGCCCCGGCGCAGAGCTGGCGGCCGATCTGCTTGCTTCGGCCGAGTTTGGTGAGGTCGTCGCGGCCGCGGCGCTGGGAGACTTCCAGATGCCCTCCTTCCACCCGCTGCTCGATGAGCTCCGGATGGACGGCGACGCCGTGATCGGCCGCCGACTCCTCACGACCAGCCGAGACGCATGGCTCTCCGACCACGTCATCAACGACACACCGGTGCTCCCGGGCGTCATGGGGCTCGAGCTGATGGCGGCGGTGGCGCTCGCGGTCAACCCGCGGGGCCGCTACCTCGGGGCGGAGGAGCTACGGTTCAACAGCGCCTTGAAGCTACATCATGACGAGCCAGTCCAGGTGGAGGTCCGCGGAGAGCCGCGTCGTGATGGCTCGGTCTACTGTGTGCTCCGCAGCAGCCGCACCACACGCACCGGGCGGGAGATCCACACCGATCACTTTGAAGCAGTGATTCAGACCGAGGCGATGCCACTCCTGCCGCGTATGCCGGAGAGCTTCAACCCGAGCTTGTCGATGGATCGGGGCGACATCTACCTGCGGTTCTTCCATGGAGAGGTGTTCCAGGTGCTCGAGAATCTCGAGGGGGCGTCGCTGTCTGGGGCAGAGGTTGGCGCCCGGGTGCAGCAGGCGTCGATCGCCGAGGGGCTCTTTACCGATCCTCTGGTGTTGGAGGCGGTTTTCCAGGCGACGGGCCTGCACCGGATGATGCAGCTCTCGGTGATGGCGCTCCCTGCGACCGTGCAGGCAGTAGCGCGGCTGCGCCCGGTGATGGACGACCTGCCGTTGACAGTGATCGTGATTCAACGAGGCGAGGTCTACGACATCGACGTCGAGAGCGGGGATACGGTCATGATGCGGGTGCGCGGCTTCCGGATGGTGGACACCGGTCCGCTCGAGCCGGAGCTGAGCATCGCGGCGCCGGAGGAGGGCTGGTTGTCGACCGCCGTTGCGAACGCGGCCGAGGCAAAAGCCGCGTTGTCCGACCAGGAGCGCTCAGAGTTCACGCGCCGCGGCGTGGCAAAGCGCCAGGACGACCGGCTCGCCGGCCAGCTGGCGGCGCGCGCTGCGGTCGAGCGGCTCTGCGGGCACACGGACTTCCAGATCACCCGCCTCCTAACCGGTGAACCCGAGGTGGTGGGCGTCAAGGACGTTCGCGTGAGCCTCGCGCATCAGGCGGGTGATGCAGTGGCCGTCGCGGTGAGCGGTGGCTCCCGGGTCGGGGTGGACATGGAGATGGTGGTGTCCCGCGACCCATCCTTTGCGTTGGAATGGTTTGATCCGATAGAGAAGGTGGATTTCTCGGATGACCTGGCCCTCACGTTCGGTTGGGCGGTCAAGGAGGCCGTGCTCAAGGCCCTCGGACGCGGCCTGGCGCTCTCGCCGCGAGATGTGCTGTTGGATCTGGGCCCGCCGCTCGTCGTCACCTTGAGAGGTGGCGCGGCGGCTCGGCTGGAAGAGCTCGGCGGCGGAAAAATCGTGGTTCGAAGTGGTCAAGTGCGTGGACGAGTGGTGGCGACCGTGGTCATCGGAGGTGGCTCATGAAGACATTGCTTCGCCGCGACGACAACATCGAGATCATCCGCCTGCAGAGCCTGGCGGGGGTAGACCGTTGGCGGACCGCCTTCGCCGGCACCTACCAGGCGGTCTGGAGTGACCCCCCTTATAACGAGCGTTTTTTTCCGGACGAGGCCGAAGGCGTGCTGCGTCGGGCGATGCTCTACAGTGACAACATCAACCTGCTCGCCGTGAAGGACAGCGGCGTTGTTGCGGGTTTCGGGATCTGCTATCCCGTGGGCGCGAATGCGGGGATTGTGAGGGAAATTCGAGGTATATTGCCGATCGAGCACACCTTCTACTTCGCGGACCTCGGCGTCTTGGAGGCCTACCGTGGGCGTAAGCTTGGCACACAGCTCATCGACCTTCGGCTCTCGCTGATCGACCGCAGCCGTTACCACCACGTGTTGATGCGGATCAGCGCGGTCAGGGACGCGACCTACGAGCTGTACCGACGCCGCGGCTTCGTCGATACCGGTGTCTATACCGAAGTTTCTACGCGGCGAAACGACGGGATGACCAGCACGGACCGCCGAGTCTATCTGTCGATGGATCTGTAGGGCGGGCGCCCCGTTTGCCGCTTTGTTCGCGCGTTTTTGGCGAGCAGGCGCCGTGTGTAGGCGCCGCCGCCGGCTCATTCTCACTCACATCTCGCCGCTCGTTGCGCGATGCGCCAATCGAGGTCGTCTTGTCCCGCACGCGGGAGAGGGTGGCCGAACGGTAGACGCCCGCGCGTCGTGCGCGTAGTCTGTTCGAAGCACGGTACTCCGCCTCTATCGCCCCCGATCTCGGACCTTGGCCACGGGAGAGCGCCCTGAGCTCGAAGGTGAGGCGTGTCGCGACCGCCAGGGCGTTCGGGTTGTGTGCGGGCTCGCCTCCGCGGCTCTCTCGCACGGTGGAGGGGTGGATTCCGGCGCGTGCGCCCCGGGCGGTGCCACCTCGTGCCCCTCGTCTGTGCCTCCACTCCGCGTCGTGAGCGGCGCTACGTTTGGATTAGTTCTGGCCAGAGCGCCGGCCGCCGGCCGTCCCTCGATGCCGAGCGCGCGACGCCAGGCAGCGCCCGCGGCGCCCTGACCGAGGCCCGAGCTCGACGACCCGTCCACCCCGCGTCGTAAGGAGTAGGACGTTCGTAAATCAGGGGCTCCACCCCTGGCTGGACCCCGTGGGAGACCGCCCCCGGGGATCGTTGTGTTGGCGGGCACGGCAGCCTCGGCGCTCGGGCGGCGCGGTGCGATCCGCGTTCGCTGATACAAACACGAGCTCACTCACGACGCATCGTCGCGGAGCCTTGGGCGCGTCGGCCGCACGAGGCGAACCCTTGTCCGGAATACAAACAGTGTCTCACTCACGACGCGGAGATCTGGAGCTGTTGGGGAGCTGGCGTCATCCGGGCGTCACCACGACAATTACGAACAGATGCCACTCGCGATGCGGCCTGCGCGTGCCGTCGTCCGAGCGGTGGGGCGGCGGCTGCAGGCTCTGTCCACGCGGAAACCCCCTGGTTCGAGGGTGTCTTCGAAGCTCCGGGTCCGCGCTCGGCGGCTTTGTGTAGGAGGCACATGCCGAGCCGATACAAACATGGGCGGGATGCGACACGACGCGACTCGGTCGCTATGGCCCGGGACCTGCCCCGTGTGAGACTCAGCTTGGGTTGGGCGGGCCGCCAAGCTTGCGCCAATCCACGATGCTTCGCCCGCTGGTGTCCACCTGGCAGCTCGGGCAGAAGAAGGCGTCGTGCCCGCGCACCCCCAAGGCGCGGATCGAAGTGCCACACCGGGGGCAGGGCTGACCTGCCCGATTGCGGATCTTCAGGAAGTCCCTGACTTTTTCATGAAGCGCCGGCTGCCTGGCCTCGACCTCGGCCGCTGCCTCGTCGAGCACTGTACGCATCGCGCGCGCGAGACGATCGAGCTCATCGGGGTTCAGCTTGTTGGCCGGACGTTTGGGGTTGATCTGCGCCGCCCACAGGGCCTCGTCGGCGTAGGCGTTGCCAAAAGCGTCGAAGGCGGCTTTGTCCATGAGGACCAGCTTGATCTGTTCCCGGCGAGCGCGCAGGCGCTCCGTGAGCGCTGTCTTTGAGAATTCTGTACTGCGAACGTCGATTCCAACCACTTCGGCGCCGGGCACGGCCGCGCCTTCGGGTAGGAGGAACACCCTCCCCATCTGGACATCGTCTGCGTAGGCGAGCTGTCGGTCATCGTCGAGGCCCAATACAAACACCGCGTCCGCGCGCTTCTTGCCCTCGTCGAACCAGCGGCCGGCTAACATCGGCGCGATCGCCAGGATCAGGCCGTCCATCAAGAAGACGAGCGTGTGAGCTCTGCGTTGTACCTCGATGAAACTCCGCCCGATCATCAGCTCTGCCGGGCTCTGGGGGAGCGCGACCCGCCATACGACAGGTTTGAAGACCTGAAGCGTCGTGACGCGGCGACCTACCAGCCGCTTCCGCAGCAGGGGTACCTGATAATCAAGCTCCGGGCGCTCAGGCATAGGGAACACGAGGTGCGCGGTGAGGGTACATCGTGGCCTCCGTCGGTGAAGCGGCTGAAGGAGCGTTCAAGGCGCCGACTCTTCGGACTCGGGGAGGACGATGACCGTGCCGGTGCTCACGGCCTCCCTGAGCTCTTCGAGCCTTTCGCGGCGAGTCTCCCCAAGCTCGCCGAAGAGGGCGGCGGTCTCGAGCGCCTCCAGCGCCGGCTCCATTCGACCGAGCCGGAGCTCGTTCTGGGCGAGGAAGCGGTAGTAGTGGAAGCGCGTCTGTAGGACGTCCATCGCCGCCCACATCAGCAGACTGCCGAACAGAAGCGTGCGCCCGCCCTTCGGGTAAAAGAGAATCACAACGCTTGTGATCGCCCCAGCGACCGCGGCGCCGGGCAGCTGCAGCGCGGCGCCGACCAGGGGAGCGGCCACCCCAAGCAGCCCCTCGGCCCGATAGCCGGAGTGCCCGATGAGGGCGGGGAAGCGTAGCTTCTGCAAGGCGCGCCGCACCCTCTCGTCCGCCCACTGTAACCACGACAGCGGCCACAACCAACACAACGATGCCCAGATCGTATAGGTGCTGAAAAGTTCAATCTTGAAGCCGGAGTACTCGATGCTCAGGTGGAAGGCCAACGCGAGGAGCGCGCCGATCGTCGCAAGCGCGCCCATCCACCGCCGCGGGCTCCCGTCTCGCCAGGGGGCTGCCAGGTAGGTCAGGCCCAAGGTCAGGTCAACCAGGCAGGCCCCCAAGCCCGCGAGCAGCCAGCCGGTGGACGTGGACAGGCCCACCGTGGTGGCGAGCTCGGGCACCCAGCGAAGGCTTCGGCCGAGGCCCTGAGAGACCAGTTCGCCGGAGAGCCAGCGGCCATCGACCTTGGTCAGCGCGGCAAAACTGTAGACGATGCCGATGTTGACGCCGGTCAGCCGCCAGGCCCACGGGCACGGTGTGTCGTAGCCACGGCTCAGGGTCACCCCGACCAGGAGGAGCGAGAGCAAGTAGTGGTGCTGGTAGGCGTCCAGTAGGCTCATCGACCAGCCCCAGGTCCAACCCAAGGTCACGAGCGCGAGCATCCACCGCGGGCCATTCGTGAGCGCCGCCACCAGCGCCAGGAGTCCCGTGACGAGCTGCACGGTGATGTACAGCCCGGGCGACGGCATGGGTTGGATCCGGTCCAACCACTCGAAGTGGGCGACGTTGAAGCCGCCTGCGCCGTACTTGCCCGCGCGCGGCACACGGTTGAGCCAACAGTCGAACGCCAGGACGAGGAGGAGGCCAACGCGAAAAAGACGAGGACGCAGCTCGTCGATGGGTGAATACCATGCGTGCTGCCAGCGGCTCACGGGGGCGGCTCGCAACGTTGGCGGTAGGTCTCACTCACGGTACCGCACTTCCGCTCGAGCGTGAGCTCTGATGCGCCCTGGGCGCACCGGTAGCTCAAAAAAGCGTCGATCACCGCCGGACGTCCCTTGGTCATCGCCTTGACCCAGGTGCCCTGTACGAGCTGGTCGAGTCGTTGTTCGGTCGTTTCGGCTATGCCGGGCGCGCGCTCGGTGTACCGGAGCTCGCACCGGGTCAGGTGCTGTGCCGAGAACATCCGCCAGGCAAACCGTTCGTCCGCGCCGCCGCCCCGCAGGTACCACGAGAGTGGGAGACCGATCTGGAACAGGATCCAGCCGACGATCCAGAGATCGCTCAGGCGGATCCGCCTCACCCGCGGCGCCTTCTGCGGCGGGGCACGCCCGCGACCAGCGCCAGGAAGAGCAGAGATGCTCCGCTACCGCCTTGGCAGCCGCAGCGGGGGTCTGGCTGCGGTACGCCCGCCTCCCCGGCCGCGGGCAGCGGCTCGGACATGCTGCCGATCCACGCGGCTGAGAGTCCCGCGACGCGGGTGACGTAGTTGAGATCGACCACCGAGAGCGTGTCCTCGGAGGTGTGATAGGTCCGTGGCTGCGGAAAAGAGCCGGCATGCAGGCCGATCCACCCCGCCTGCTGAAAGGGGGCGTGGTCGGAGCGGGTGTCGCCCCCCCAGAGCGCCGCGTCCATCGCGACGACGGAGAGGCCTCCGCCGAGCGTCGCCCCTGCGTCCGCGAACGCCGCCGCGGCATCGGCACCGGCGGTGTCGTGGGAGACCCACAAGACGTAGTCGTCCCCGGGGTTGTAGCCGACCGGATCGAGCACCAGCGCGCCCGCAACGGCGCCGCCGGAAGCCCGGAGCGAGTCAACCCAGGCCTCGCTCCCGTAGAGCCCAAGCTCTTCGCCGTCGAAGAGAATCAGCTGGATGGTCCGGCGAAATCCCGGCGTCCACGTCGCCAGGAGTCGGGCCGCCTCCAACGTCGCCGCGACACCCGAGGCGTTGTCGTCCGCACCGGGCGCCGGTCCGGTCTCCGGGTCCCAATCCGGGCTCGCCGTCGCGGTGCTATCCCAATGCGCCGCCAGCACCCAGGGGTCGAGGTCGGGGTCGGCCCCCGGGAGCGTGATCCCAAGGTTGGTGAGGTCCAGGCCCGCGCGGTGTACCGGCTCGGCCCAGAGCTCGAGCCCCGTGCCAGCCAGCGCCTCCTCGGCCAGCCACGACGCGGCGCGGTCATGATCGGGGTGGAAGGCCGAGCGTGAGAGGATTGGGTCGGGCTGACCCGGGGGCAGCGCCTCGCCGGTGAGCACGGCCAGGTCGTGGTAGATACGGTCGGCATCGGCCGACGCGGCGACCGTCGGGCCGTCGAAGGCGTGGGCCGCGACGACGAGCAGGACGCCGGTCAATCCGACGACCGGGCCGCCTTGGGCTGCGGCTTGGGGGTGCGAAAACGCGGCGCGAGGGGCTCGGCGCGGTGTTGGGCGTGCACGTACGCCTCTATCGTACCCGCCGCTTCAGCCTCCATCGCCGCCCCCATGATCGGGAGTCCGTAACGCTTCGGCGTGAAACCGAAGGTGATCGTCGATGAAACTCGCGATGAAGTAGTAGCTGTGGTCGTAGCCCGGCCTCCGCCGAAGCCGGAGCGGGTGGCCGGTACGCTCGCACGCGGCGG
Organism: Deltaproteobacteria bacterium; assembly: GCA_947486185.1. Taxonomy (GTDB): domain Bacteria; phylum Myxococcota_A; class UBA796; order UBA796; family SXON01; genus CANKTH01. The sequence goes on along the minus strand of CANKTH010000002.1, from coordinate 33,827 downwards.
CCAACAGGTTGGGTCGAAGCTGGGTGTTCAAGAAGCTGTCCGCGTCGCCCTGGTCCACCAGAAGTGGCAGGCGTTCAGTGGCCCGGTCGAGCAACTCACAACTGTCCCATTCTCGCCAACGTTCGCGGTGGGCGCCGAGATAACGGCCGAAGGCCTTCTCCCCCCACGGGACCCCGCTCGGATGACACACGGGCGCGAAGGCCGACACAGAACGGTACCGGCCCGGGTTCTTCAGCGCGGCGATCAACGCGCCGTGGCCGCCCATAGAATGTCCGCTGATGGAGCGTCGCTCCGACACGGGAAAATTGGCTTCAACCAGGGCGGGCAGCTCGTGCACCACGTAGCTGTACATCTGATAGTGCGCGGACCATGGCGCTTCGGTGGCGTCTACATAGAAGCCCGCGCCCAGACCGAAATCCCAGGCGTTGTCGGGATCTCCGGGCACGCCTCTCGGGCTTGTGTCGGGCGCGACCAATACGAGGCCGAGGGTCGCGGCGAGGCGGTGCGCCCCCGCTTTCTGCATGAAGTTCTCGTCCGTGCAGGTGAGTCCAGACAACCAATACAAAACCGGGAGGTCGGCCGTTGGTTTGGGCGGGAGGTAGACGGCGAACACCATGTCGCAGTCGAGGGTGGCGGCCCGGTGCCGAAAACGACTGTGGGTGCCTCCGAAACTCGCCTGGCTGCTCAGTAGCTCGAGTGACATCGTCCGTGCTCCCTCGCCCGCGACGGTCAGAAGTGGATGACCGTCCGGATACTCTTGCCTTCGTGCATCAGGTCAAAGGCCTCGTTGATCTGGCTCAGTGGCAGGTTGTGCGTGATGAACGTGTCCAGCGGGATCTCGCCCGACTGCGCCTTGGCGACGTAGTCCGGCAGCTCGGTGCGGCCCCGCACACCCCCGAAAGCGCTCCCGCGCCACACGCGCCCGGTGACGAGCTGGAACGGCCGGGTGGAGATCTCCTGCCCCGCGCCGGCAACCCCGATGATCACCGACTCTCCCCAGCCTTTGTGCGCGCACTCGAGCGCCGCCCGCATCAGTTTGACGCTGCCGACACACTCGAAGGAGTAGTCAACGCCCCCTTCGGTGAGCTCGACGATCACCTGCTGGATGGGCTTGTCGAATCCGTTGGGGTCGACCACGTCGGTCGCGCCCAGCTCGCGGGCGATCGGAAATTTGCCAGGATTGATATCGATCCCGATGATCCGCGACGCGCCCGCCATCCGCGCGCCGATGATGACGGCGAGTCCGATGCCACCGAGCCCAAACACTGCCACCGTGGCGCCTTTCTCCACCTTCGCGGTGTTCAGCACCGCGCCGATGCCGGTCGTGACACCGCAGCCGAGCAGGCAGACCTTCTCCAGCGGCGCTTCCTTGGGGATCTTCGCGAGCGAGATCTCCGGGAGCACCGTGTATTCAGAGAAGGTGGACGTGCCCATGTAGTGATAGATTGGCTTTCCCTCGTAGGAAAAGCGCGTCGTGCCGTCGGGCATCAAGCCGCGCCCCTGGGTGGCCCGGATGGCCTGGCAGAGGTTGGTCTTCCCCGACTTGCAGAACTTACACTCACGACACTCGGCCGTGTACAGCGGGATCACGTGGTCTCCCACCTGGAGAGACTGTACCCCCTCTCCTACCGCCTCTACGATTCCCCCACCTTCATGTCCGAGGATGGCCGGAAAAATGCCTTCTGGATCCTCCCCCGACAGCGTAAACGCGTCCGTGTGGCACACGCCGGTGGCGACGATACGGACCAGGACTTCGCCCCGCCGCGGCGGCTCAACATCGACCTCCACCAACTGAAGGGGGCGACCGGGGGCAAACGCGACAGCAGCGCGGGACCTGATCACGGGGGCTCCGGGAGAGGGTGTTTCCCGGCCATAACCGGCGTGGGCGCCCGCGGTCAGCGCGTGGTGTTGCTTGTGGCTCGCCCGCCGATGTGCTAACTGGTCGGACCAGTTGAGGAGGTGGTCCTGCGCCCGAACGTCGCCGAGAGTCTCGCAACCCGGTTCCGGGCGGCGATCCTGCATGGGGAGCTCCAGCCGGGCGCGGCCCTGCCTTCGGAGCGCGAGCTGGCGGAGACCTATGACCTCAACCGCTCCAGCGTACGAGAGGCGATGAAGCGCCTTGAAGCCTGGGGATTGGTGAAGATCCGGCACGGCGGGCCCACGCGGGTGGCCGACTCGCTGCTCGAGGCCGGGCTCGGCCTTGTGCCGATGCTGGTCGAGGCCGGTGGCGAGCCGGGAGAGCAGGTCCTGCGTGAGGTGCACGAGATCCGCGCCTTGATACTGGGTTGGGGCGCCGAACAGGCGGCGCGCCGCGGGGACCCAGCGGTGCTCGGGCGGCTTGAGGCCCTGGCGGCTTCGCTCGCAGATGTTTCGGCGGCTCCGGCGCAGCTCCAGGTGTGGGACTACGACTTCTTCCAGGAGCTGTTGGCGGCCTCTGGTAATCGGATCCTCATCCTCATCGGTCGGGTGGTACGGGAGGTGTACCTCCGCGACGGGGAGCGTTTCCTGTCCATTTACCGCCGTCCCACCTTCGATTCTGCTTTCCATCAACGGGCCGTCGCCGCGATCCTCGCGAACGATCCGGAGATCGCCGGCGCCGCGATGCGCGCGCACGCCGCGTCTGCCCTGAGCCTCCTCCAGCCGCCGAGTCGTTCATGAGCGTCCTTGGTTCACTGTTTTCGCCAGAGCCTCCGCCCAACGCCCTCCGCTACGCCGGCGCGCCGGGGCACGTCGAGAGCTACTTCATACGGGCCAACCACCCCTCTCGCCCGTTGGCCTTGTGGCTGAAACAGACAGTGCTCGCGCCACTTCAGGGGCCCGCGGTGGCGGAGAGCTGGCTCATCCTGTTTGACGGGGAGCGTCAGCGCACCCTGGCTCATCGGGAGACGCAGGCGCTCAGCGAAGCGCGCTTCGAGGGGGCAGGGTCACCCGAGATCGAGCTGGAGACCCGGGCTTTCCAGATCCGGTTGGGTGAGCGCGGCGCGGCGGTCGGCCGAGTCAACGCGCCTGAGGGGGAGGCGCGGTTTGAGCTCAGTTGGGTCCCCGCCGAGAGTCCGGTCGCGACCCCATTGTCAATATTCCCGTACAAACTGTTGCGTGTCGGGCCTTTTCCGAAGTCAAAGCTCCTCACCCCGGCTCCTTGGTTGGAGATGTCGGGAGAGGTCTCGGCCTGGGGAGAGCGGTGGACGTTGGAGCGCTGGCCGGGCATGCAGGGCCACAACTGGGGCAAGGAGCACTCCTTTGAGTATGCTTGGGGTCAATGCCTGTTTCCCGATGAGGACGCGATGGTCGAGGGCTTCACGGGGCGCGTGAAGGTCGCCGGGCGACCGAGCCCGCGCCTGTCGGCGGCCGTGGTGCGGCGAGGAGGGCGGAGCTGGCGGTTTGACGCCCTATTTGACACGTGGCGGCAGAGCGCCAGCCTCGACGGAGACCGCTGGTCGCTCGCGCTTCGGGGGGGCGATGGTGAGCTCGAGTTGGAGATGGACGCCTCGGGCCGACCCATGGTGTGTCTTGGTTACGGCAACCCAGACGGCGAGCTGTCCTACTGTTTCAACAGCAAGCTCGCCGAGGTCAAGATGACCGTACGCCCGAGCGACGCGGCGTCATTCACCTGCATTTCCGCTTGCGGGGGAGCTCTCGAGTTCCTTCGGCGTACGCCTGATCCCCGTTTCTCCAGGGTGGTTTGAAGGAGGCTTGATGGACCTGTCTTTTGTCGAGACCATGCGCGGCACGCTCGCGCCGCCCGACGGCCGTCCCAGGCCAGCGGACTTCCAAATCCGGACACGCAGTGAGGGAGGCGGTCGCTTCCGCTTCGAGGGGGTGGTCCACGCGCCTCCTTGGGTGGACGAAGCGCCCTGCACCGGCACGCTCATCATGGGGCTCGCGCCGCCCTCCATCACCTACGAGGTGCATTTTGAGGCCGCTGACGGAGGGCCGCTGGTGCTCGCGGGCGCCAAGTCACCGCAGCTCTTGCGGCCGGTGGGGTCGATGTCCAACCTCACCATGACCCTGAGTGACCGTGCGGGGGCGCAAAAAGCGCAGGGCTCATTTCGGTTCTCGCTCGGCGATCTCCCTGCGTTTCTCCTCTCCTGGGTGCCGGTGGAGAGCCGGCAGCATCGGCGCTTCTGGGCGCGGTACCTGGCGGTCTCGCGCCGTGAGCTGGTCGGAGGCTGAGATGGAGTTCTCGAGCAACGACCTGGCCCGGCTGCTCGCGCTTGCGGAGACGGCGCTGCCCGTCGGCCGACTCCTGCCGGCCGCTGACGCGACTACTGTGCAGCGTCTTTGTGCGTTGTTGGCGTCTTTTTCGCCGGAGGTGCGGGACGGCTACCGCCGGCTGCTCCTCGCGCTCGACGCCGAGGCCTGGGTGAGCGCGGGTCGGCCTTTTTTGAAGCTGAGTCCTCAACAGCGACTCGTGGTGCTGGAGCGTCTCGACGGGCGTGAGCTCACGCGACTGTTGGTTCGCGGGCTCCTGACCCCGCTCAAGCTCGCCTACTTTGATGACCCGAGGGTCTACGAACAGCTGGGTTGTCGGTATCACCTCGAGCGTCCGGCCGCCCTGGAGCGCGCGCGCTGGCGCAGCCAGCTCGTCGATGCGAGCACCCTCGGTGCCGGGGATGATCTCGAGTGTGACGTGGTGATCGTGGGTACGGGCGCCGGGGGAGCCCCCCTGGCGCACGCCCTGGCCGAGCGCGGCCATGCGGTGCTCCTGCTCGAAGAGGGGGCCCACCACACCCGCCTGGACTTCAACGGTCGACCGGTTGAGATGATGCAGCGGATGTACCGGAACAGCGGCGCCACCGTCGCCTTGGGGAACACGGCCATCCCGATACCGGTAGGACGTGGGGTCGGGGGCACCACTCTCATCAACTCGGGCACTTGTTTCCGTGTACCAGAAAAGGTACTTCAGAGCTGGCGTCAGGAGGGGCTGACCGGGTTTGGGTCGAACACCCTGGCGCCGCACTACGCCGCGGCGGAGGCGATGCTCCAGGTGGGACCGTCGAGCGCGGCGGCGCTGGGGCGGCCCGCGGAGCTCATCGCAGAGGCTTGTGACAAGCTTGGTTATTCACATCATCCGCTGCAGCGGAACGCGCCGGGCTGTGACGGTCAGGGGTTGTGTTGTTTTGGGTGCCCGACTGACGCCAAACAGTCTACCAATGTTTCATATGTGCCGGCAGCGCTCGCGGCCGGGGCGATGTGTGTCACGGGCTTCCGCGTGGACGAGGTCCTCACCCAGAACCACCGTGCTATCGGGGTGATCGGCGAGGCCGCCGGCCGGAGGATCCGCGTGTCGGCGCGGGTGGTCGTGCTCGCCTGCGGCACCTTGATGACGCCGACCCTGCTCCTCAAGAACGGCCTGGCGAACCGTTCGGGAGAGCTGGGTCGGAACCTGTCGATCCACCCGGCGTCGGCGGCGCTCGGGCTCTTCGGCGAGCGCATCGACCCGTCGCGCACGGTGCCGCAGGGCTACGCTATCGATCACTTTACCAATGAGGGGCTCTATTTCGAGGGCGGCACCGTCCCGCCGGACCTGACCGCGGGCTCGATCTCAGGCTTCGGGCCGGCGTACATGGAGCTGATGGAGCAGTTCGATCGGACCTTCAACTTTGGTTTTATGGTGAAGGACTGCTCTCGGGGCTCGGTGGGGTTGGCGCCGGACGGGGGCCCGCGCATCCGCTACTGGCTCAACCGCGCCGATCTCGCTCAGGTGCGGCGTGGCTTCGCGATCCTGTCGCGGGTCTTCTTTGCCGCAGGCGCGCGGGAGGTCCATCTGCCCGTCTGGGGTTTTCCCCGCCTACAAAGCCTCGCCGACGTGGATCGGCTGGAGCGCGCGGACATCGCGGCGCGACATGTCGATCTGTCGGCTTACCACCCGCTTGGAACGGCACGGATGGGCGTAGATCCTTTCAAATCGGTGGTAGATGCAGATCACGAGGCCCACGACGTCCACAACCTCTACATCTGTGATGGTTCAGCCGTGCCGAGCTCGCTCGGGGTCAACCCGATGATGACCATCATCGCCATGTCGTTGCGAGCGTCGGAGGGTGTACATCGGCGTCTCGAGCGGCTCAGCGCCCGTGCGTCGCGTCGTGGCGCGGCGTGAACGGGGCGCTCGCGGCCGTGCCCTACTGCGGCGTTCCCACGCCCGTGCATGGTCGGTCGCCGGAACAGGCGCGGCACCGCCGGGGTTCATCACAATTCTTGAGACAGCCTTAACGCGGGTCCGCTACGCTCCACCCTGGATCAGGAGTCCGCTCACATGAGCCTCAGCGCTGGCACTCGCACTCTCGATTATGGATGGTTGCTCGACCGGATCCTGGCCACCGTGGAGGAGCGCGCCTACCTCATCCCCGTCACCAGCGCTCCCGTCGGCTCCCGCGAGGCGCTTCGCAGGATCGCGGAGGCGCTCGCGGCTCCCGACTTCGAGCCGGAGGCCGTTCGTACGTTCATCGATGATCTGGCCCACGAGCAACAGTTGGATCCGGTCATGCGCCTCTCCGCCCTGTGTGTCGTGGCGACCCACCCGTCCGTCGCAAACTGGGCCCTCGCGGCGCGTCTGGCCGGCGAGCAGGAGGTGGTGGCGCTCCAGCACGGGGGCGCCGATCTGAGCGCCTGGCTCGCATCCGTTGACCGTCATCGCGGCGTGATCGCCTGGTCCCTGGGGCAGCCAGCGGTGGCCCTAGACCACTTCTCACGGGCGTTGGAGCGTCAACACAACCCGGAGAATCTCGGGAACGTGCTCTGCGCGCTCGTCGCGCTCGGCGAGCATGAACACGCCGCCGACCTGTTCTCTCGTGTGTCCCAGAGCCACCCCGCCGGCTTCGTCGCCGAGCTGCGGCTCCGGGTGGCTCAGGACCCAGACCTTGCGCTCCTTCGGGACGAGGAACCCTCATGATCTCGCTTCAAGCTTTGTTTGTGTGGTTTGCTTCCCTCGTGGCACAGGCGGAGTCGGCCCATCCGCTGGGCGTCGCGCCGCGCGCGCTCGTGTGCCCACCCGCGGCGTGGATGGTCTCGGAAGACAAGCCCATCTCCAACGGGTTTTGAGTCATGTCCGAGCTTCAAGCGCAAGTTCGGGACGTGCTGACCCGGCGTAACAGCGCCGAGGCGCGGGCGCTGTTGGAGCACCTCCTCCGTTACGTGGACCAGCGTGTGCTGGCGGTCTGGCGCTACCATTGTGTCGATCTGGTCGGGTCGGGCGAGCGGGATGAGGTCGTGGCCGCGGTCATGGAGACCCTGCTGATCGACGGTCTCGCCCGCTTCCGCGGCGAGACGATCAGGGAGCTCCTCGCTTATGTTCGGGTGGTCACCGACCGCGCCCTCCTGCACCAGGCCCGTCGTCGCCTGCGGGAGCGTCGCGTATTGGACGGCCAACGGTTGGAGTGGGGCGCGCGGTGTTCTGGGCCGGAAGAGCTGGTCGAGCAGGTGCCGGACGTGCCGCTCAGTGAGCAGGATCAGGACTGGTTACGTCGGCTTCTTGCCGCCGGGAGCATGGCCGAGCACGCGCGGCGTGAGCAGGTGAGCCGCGCCGCGGTCACCCTACGCGTCCAACGGATCCGCGGTAGGATTGAGGCACTGTCACGGCGTGATCAGGACTCGGTTGAGGCCTGGCTCACCGAGCAGGCCCACGTGGTCGCCAGCCGCTGAGTCGGGTGGCGCCGTTCACGCCCGGACGGCGTCGGGTTCGTCGCCCTCGGGTTCGTCGCTCTCGGCTACGTCGTGCCCCGCGTGCTCGGTGCCCTCGTTCCAGGCAGGCGCTTCCCCCTGGGTCACCGCCGCCATGTCCGGCAGCAGCGGCGCTTCGATGTGGACGGGCGCCCCGGTGTAGGGGTGAACAAAAGCAAGGGTAAAGGCGTGTAGGCACTGCCGCGGGAAGCCGACCGCCTCGCGGACCCGTGGCGTGGCGCCGTGGCTCCGCCCCTCCAGGAAGATGTCGTCCGGTTGGCCATAGATCTTGTCGCCCAGGATCGGAAAGCCGGCGTGCTCCAGGTGAACGCGGATCTGGTGGGTGCGCCCCGTCACCGGCTCGCAGCGGAGCAGCGCCAGCTCCCGCGGGAGCAGCGCTTCGACAAAGAATCGGGTGGTGGCTGGATCTCCTTCGTCTCGCACCGCGCGGCGGAGCTCGAGCTCGCCACCGGCCTTGCCGATCGGCGCGTCCACCGTCGTGCTCTGCCAATCGGGCTGACCACGGACGATCGCGAGGTAACTCTTCTGAACGAGGCGACGTTTAAAGGCCTCTTTCATGCGCCGGTCCGCCTCGCCAGAGAGCGCGAGGAGCACGATACCGGAGGTCTCACGGTCGATCCGATGTGCGGGCGCGATCACGCGGCCGGGCCGCGCGTCTCGAACGAGTCCAATGAGCCCGTACTCAAACCGTTGGCCGACCGGGTGTACGAGGAGACCCGCGGGTTTGCTCACCGCGAGCAGGTGGTCGTCCTCGTAGACCACGAGCGGCATCGGAGGCGGCTCGCCGGTCGGCGCGATCCCAGGAACAAAGACGCGTAAAAGCTCCCCGGCCCGCAGCGCGCTTGACGCTTTGAGCGGACGGCGGTCGCTGTCGACCAGCCCTTCGCGGATGTGGCGCGCGATGAGCGAGCGCGACCACTCCGGGAAGCGCCGGGACAAAAAAACGTCCACCCGGCGCCCCGCAGCGCTGGCGGGAACGGTGAGCTGGCGGAAGTACCGGCCCTGATCCTGGAAAAAAGAGCTCAATCCTCGTAGTCGAACGGGAGCGCGGCGGGAGCCTTGCCGCCGAGCCGGAGCTGGAGTGAAGCGACGACAAAGCCGCCGATCGCGTTGGGCGCGCGAGGACGGATCAGGTCGCTCTCGGCCATCACCGACACCGAGCTCTGGCGAAGCTGACGGGTTGTCGTGCCAAAGGCCTGTACCGACGCACCGGCGCGCAGCACTAAGTCGACCTGTTTGGAGATCGAGGCCTCCGCCCCACCTGAGAAGTCCAACATCCCGAGCAGCTGGCTCTCGCCCGCGAACAGCGGGATCGCCGGAGGCAGGCCGCCAATTCGTTCAGGCGCCATGACGGGGTCCACCAACGTGAGGCCCACGCTGCCTAAGGGCCTCACCCGGCTCGTCGGCAGAAAAACTCCGGTTGCGCGGGGAGAAACCACGAGGCTGCCGTAGTTGTAGTCGCCCGGGGTGGCGTTGTCGACGCCCGACACTCCGCCGTCCTGCACGATCTCCGTGTGGTAGTTGCCGCTGGCCCACCCGAGGTCCATACCCACGTCGAGCCAGGGCGTGATCCCGAACGCGGCGCCCAGACCGACTCCCAGACCGGTGGAGCTGGTGGACCACAAGGCGCCATAACCATCGACGATGCTGGTGCTGTTCTCCGCGTAACCATAACGCCCGTAGAAGTTGGAGGAGTAGGGCCCGTTGAGCACGCCCATGTTGGCGCGCACCAGCACCTGGAGCTGCCTGCCCATCGCCCGCTCACGCCAGGTCATCATGTCGATGCCCGAGTTTTTGTAACGGAGGTACTCGGCGGCGGTCATCCCCACGCGGTCCCAGGGCTTCGACTCCAGCTCGGAGTCGGCGTCGAGGTCCTCCAAGGTGTATTCCGGGCGTTCAATCTGGCGGTTGGGCTCGGTGATCGAAGCGCTGATGTCCCCCAGCTCGGTGGAGAGCTCGGCGAGCTGGCGGGCGACCTCATCTTTGGAGATCTCGGGCCCTTCGTCCGAGCCGTCGTCGCGAATGTCGCGCTCGGCGAACTGACCGCTCACGGCGGCGGCGAGCACCTTGGCTACGCCAGAGGCGAACTCGGCGTCTTTGCCGTTTGCGAGCTCGGCGTCGAAGCTCGTGACCACGATGCCCGACGACACGTCGAGGATGTCCACGTGCACTTTGGAGCCGGTGCTGAGGGTCTTCACGGTGCCGGTCACTGCCCAGTCGGCTTCGCCGCGTTGCCCTACTATATAGGTACACCCTGCGATTTCTCCGGGAGGGCAGCTGTCCAGGTAGAGGCGGGCGCTGCCTTCGGCGAAGTTGGGCATGTCGTCGATCCGACGCATCTTGACCCCTTCGAGTTGGTCGAGCTCCTGTGCGAGATAACCTTCGAGCAAAGAGGCGATCGCGGTGGCGGCGCTGTTACGGGCCTGGAACTGGGAGACGAGCACCACGGCGTCAGCCGCCTGGGCGCTCGCGGAGAAGACGAGGAGTCCAAACATGGCGCGTATGCTAGCCGATCCTGTCGGCAGGCACGAACCGCTCGTTCAACATCGGCGAAGAACCATAGGTCAGCCGGGACGGGCGGCGGAGCCCGCGGCGCGAGCGGGACCCACGTCGTGGTGTTTCGGATTAATCGCGCTCCGGGGGCACGGATGAGCGAGCGGGTGTTGGTGACCGGGGCCACGGGGCAGATCGGCAAACGGCTGGTGGCCGCCCTTCTGACTGAGGGGCATGAGGTTGTGGCCCTCGCGCGCGGGGACACGGCGGCGCTGAGCACGCTGCCGGTGTCCTTCGTGCGCGGGGACGTGCTCGACAGCGCAGCAATCGAGCTGGCTATACAAGGGTGTACGCAGCTTTATCACCTGGCGGGCGGCATCCGGGGTGCGGGCGCGGTGGATGCGGCAGCGCTGAACCTCGGCGCGGCTCGCGTCGTGGTCGATGTGGCGGTTCGCCACAAAAAGCAGTTGCGTAGCCTGGTATTTACTTCAAGCTGCGCCGTGTACGGAGATCGTGCGGGAGCGTGGGTCGATGAGGGCCAGGCGCCCTCGCCCGCCACGGCGTACGGTCACGCTAAAGTTGCCTCTGAAGCAACTTTTTTGCGCGCGGCGCGCGAGCACGGTCTCGCGGCTCGGGTAGCTCGCCTCGCGGCGGTCTATGGCCCCGCCCAGCGCCTGATGCGTATGCCCGAGATACGTGCCGGGCGGGCCTTTCTGCCGGGTGATGGCCAGAATCTCCTCCCGCTCGTACATGTGGACGATGCGGTGGCTGCGCTGATGCGTATCGCCGAGCGCGGTGAGAACGCGCGGATCTACAATGTGGCGGGGCGGAGCGAGCCCGAGCTTCGAAGCTTCTACGCCGCGATCACCCAGGCGGTGGGCGGCGGTCCGGTTCGGTTTCTCGGCGGGCCGCTCGTTGGGCCCCTGCTCCAGGTCGGCGCCGAGCTCAACCAGAGGGTTCAGTCCTCGTTGGGCAGGAAGCCAAGATATATACCTGACAATCTGCGGCTTAACACCGCCAGCCTGCGTATGCGTACGGACCGGTTGGGTGCGGAGCTGGAGTTCTCGTGGTCCTACCCTGACCCGGTGGAGGCGATCCTGACCGTGCCGCTGACGGCGCACCCTTGACAGATCGGGGGTCAACAGAGCATTTAGCTCCGGCCTTCAGGAGCGCACGTGTCCTCTGCTATAGTCGCTGGTACGCCCAACCAGCGCGAGGTCCGCAAAGAGGCAACCCGCCGTAAGGTCTACGAGTCCGCGATGGCGGTCTTCCGGCGAGACGGTATCGCTGCGGCGCGGGTGGAGGACATCGTCCGGCTCGCGGGCGTGAGTCGTGGCACCTTCTACTTTCACTTCGCCACCAAGGAGCACGTCATCCTCGAGCTCTTTGCGGAGCAGGAGGCGGGCATTCTGGCCGCGCTGGCCGCGCTGCCCGAGGACGCGCCTCTGCGCGAGGTGCTGGAGAGGTTGAGCCTGTGTTTTGAGGAGAACTGGGGCTCGGAGGCTGTGCTCATGTTCGAGGCGGGTCCGATAGCGCTCCGATCGGCAGGCCGGAACGCACCCGCCGCGCCGGGTACCTACCCGGTGCTGGACCAGCTCATCGTGCGAATGCAACGGCTGGGTTGTCCAGAAGCGGCCTCGGGGGTCTCCCCTCAGCTCGCGGCGACCCTGTTCCTCTTTGACCTGCTCGTCGGCACGATCGGCTGGTCACGCTACCGTCACGTGCCGCTGGGCTCCGTGCTCCAGTCGATCGTCGAGCTCTTCATTCGCGGATTACGTACGTCGTACGCCCACTGAAGCGTCGGGCAGGCGGGGAGTCAGGGAGCGCGCTGGTAGAGCATCGACCAGGAGAAATCGAGCCCGAGCTGATTGCTGTGCAGGGTCTTGGTGATGGACAGCCCCGATTCGGCCGGCGCGTAGCGCACGAGCTGGTAACCAGAGTCACCTTCGAATCGGATCTCGACGGCGTCGCCGACAGCGGTGGTGGTGAGCTTGACGACATCGCCCTTCTTGCTGGTCCACGGGCTGCCTGGCGCGCCGTACACCCCTGGTACGGGTGGATCTCCGTCACAAGAGACCAGGAACTCGCTGGCCGAGCTGGTCAGGGTATAGGATCCGCACCATGTGGCGCGTGCGGCGAGGCGGGGCGCCGCCAGGCTCCGCACGGCGGTCGGGTACGGGCTCAAAAGGGCCGTAATCGCAGCGTCCACCCGTGCTTTGACGACGCTGTCGGGCTCGGCGAGGGCGTAGTTGCCCGAGGCGGGCGCGGCGAGCGCACCCAGACAAAACAGGATCATCACAGCTCCCTGGCCGCGCATCGTCGCCTCAATCGCGGCGCCGCGCAAGTGAGGATCCGCAATGCAGCACGAGCGCTTCGGGCTACACTGCGGGAATGTGGTTGCTCCTTCTCGCCTGCGCCGAGCCCGAGCCGGCCGGCCTTCCCGTACCGGACTCGGAGTCCGACTCCGCGCCCCCGTCCGACAGTGACACCCCCGTGGTGCCCCCCGATGTGTGTGACACCCTCTCCCTGACGCGGAGCGCCTGGGCCGACGGCGACAACACCGGGCTCCTCAACAGCGTCGCCAGCGACTTCAGCGTGGAGCTGATCGACGGCAGCACCTGGACGTTGTCGGAGAATTGGACCGGCTGCGAGAACCTCCTCGTCCTGCCGAGCGAGCCCAAGCAGAACCAGGGCTTCTCCGAGGACGTCTGGGCGAGCAAGCGGGACTTCAGCGCCTTCTTCGATCTGCTCCCGGCCAACACCCGCCTCCTTTTTGTCGGCGAAGCCGCAAACGCCGACCGCGAGGAGATGCTCGCGGAGCTCGTGGACAAGGTGGGCGACGCGCTGAGCGACGAGCAGGAGTCCTGGTGGTATGAAGGGCGCTTCCTTGTGGCGAAGGATCGGCCTGGCGGCTTGGACAACTGGCTGGGCGACGCCCTGAGCCAGCCCGGGTGGGGCATCGGCATCGACCGGTTCCAGCGGATCCGCTACACCGGCAGTTATGGGGACCCGGCGAGGTACGACAGTGGGGTCGGTTGGTTTGCGCCCAACATTGAAATGGTTGCGAATGAGGCCGTCTATTATAACTTCGAAGCAGAGCGTGAAGCGTGGGTGGCCAAGCTGGACGGGCAGGTGCTCACTGTCTTGGATGGGGTGTTGGTGCAGGACGGATCGTGGGCGGGGGTGACCACCGATGCCCTCGTCGAGCTGCCTGATCTTTCGGGCTACGACAGCCTGTTTCTCGATCTGTTGTCCGAGTGCCAGGGCGATGGTGAGTATGGAGATTGTCCGGCTTGGGACTACATCAGCTGGCTTCAGGTGTGCGAGCCCGACGGGACGGGCTGTGTCGAGCTCGGGCGCTGGATCACCACCTACCACCGGGAGGGACGTTGGGTGCATGACGTGAGCCCACTGTTGCCGTTGCTGGGCGACGGCGGGCGAACCAAACTCTTCCGGTATTACTCGCAACAACCGTATGAGACCACCCTCAAGTTACGCTTCGCGGATCAGGGTCACGCCGATCGCCCCGAGGCCCTCGAGCATCTGTTCAACGGGGGGTACCTCGGTACAGATTACAATCTCCGCGAGCCGGTCAGCGTAGAGATCCCCGCGGACGTCAGTCGCGTCGAGCTCGTGACGGTCCTCACGGGCCACGGGATGGACAGCGTGGGCAACTGCGCAGAGTTTTGCGAGATCCTGCACGTCTTCGGCATCGACGGACACGACGTCGAGATCACATTTCCTATCGACGATCCCGAGCGAGGCTGTATGTCACAGGTCGCCTCCGGCACGGTGCCCAACCAGTACGGCACCTGGTGGTACGGGCGGAACGGCTGGTGTCCAGGCCGTGAAGTCGGGGTCCAGCGCCGGGACGTCACCGGCTACGCGGTGCCGGGCGCGACGGTGGAGGTGTCCTATGACGCCACCTATCGCGGCGCAGATTTTACTGGAGGAAGCGCCAACATCGTCGCAGAGTCGTGGCTTGTCTACTACCGTTGATGGAGCCGAGGGCGTCCCGGTAGCTGTGCCCCGAGCCGCGTCACGCCGGCCGGACATCGGCCGTGTTGTCGCGCTGAGCTGGGTCGTGGTGGCGATCGGCGCGACCGCGGCGGTCGGCGCAGACCTGGGTTGGAGGGGCTGGATGTGGCTGCTTGGCCACCATGTGTTGTGTGGGATCGGCGCGGGCCATGAGCTGTGGCGTAAACGTGAACGCCCGCCGAGCGAGGGGCTTGGGGCGGCAGAACCGAGAGCGGGGGGATAGGGGAGCGGATGCCGATCAGCCTCGCCGAGAAATTCGGCGCCAACAACTACCATCCCCTCCCGCTGGTCGTGAGCAGGGCCGAGGGCGCCTGCGTCTGGGACACGGAAGGCCGGCGCTACATCGACATGCTCTCAGCGTACTCCGCGCTCAACCATGGACATCGCCATCCGCGGATCCTGGCGGCGATGCGCGACCAGATCGACCGGGTCACCCTTACCTCTCGCGCCTTCCACAACGACCAGCTCGGTCCGTTTTTGGAGCGCCTGTCGCGGGTCTCCGGGTTCAACCGAGGCTTGCCGATGAACTCCGGCGCGGAGGCGGTGGAGACGGGGATCAAGGCGGTGCGGAAGTGGGGCGAGAAGGTCAAGGGAGTGGCGCCGGGGACCGGCGAGATCATCGTCGCCGCCAACAACTTTCACGGTCGCACCATCACCATCATCTCCTTCTCCACCGAGCAGCAGTATCGGGACGGATTCGGTCCCTTCACGCCGGGTTTTGTGGTGGTGCCTTACGGCGATCTCGACGCGCTCGCCGCCGCCATCACGCCGCGGACCGTCGGCGTGCTGCTCGAGCCGATCCAGGGAGAGGGCGGCGTGGTGGTGCCGCCGCCGGGCTACCTGGCGGGCGTACGCGCCTTGTGTACGGCGGAACGGGTGATCTTCTGGCTCGATGAGATCCAGACCGGACTGGGGCGTACGGGGCGCTTGTGGGCGTGGCAGCATGAAGATGCACGGCCGGACTGTATTTCGGTGGGGAAGGCGCTGGGCGGAGGGGTGTACCCGGTGAGCGCTTTCTGCGCCGACGACGCCCTGATGCAGGTGTTCGCTCCGGGTGATCACGGCTCGACCTTTGGGGGCAATCCCTTAGCGGCCGCTGTCGGCAGCGCCGCGCTGGACGTGCTCGTGGAGGAGGATCTCGCCGGGCGGGCTGAGCGCCTGGGCGTCTACCTCCAACAGTTGATTCGAGAGATCGGCAGTCCCAAGGTGGCTGAGGTGCGTGGTCGCGGGCTCCTCATCGGCGTGGAGCTCCACGAAGATGCTGGGCCAGCCCGGCCCTACTGTGAGCGCCTGATGACGCGCGGCGTACTGTGTAAAGACACACACGGTCAGGTGATTCGTTTCGCCCCACCGTTGGTGATCAGCCGAGAGCAAGTGGACCAGGCGATCGTTGCGGTCGCCAAGGAGCTGGCATGACGGCGGTGAGCTACGACTACCCCTACCGGCTGCGCTTCTCGCACCACGGGCGTGCAGAGATCCGTGTAGAGCGAAAAGGCAGGCGAATCGTGTTTGATCCGGTTGAGAGGCCGACGCCCGACGACCTGGTGGTGCTGACCGGGCCCGCCGCGGATCGTCAACGCGGGGTCGTCGAGGCGCTGCGCGCTGGGGTGCGGCCTACGGTGATCGCACCGGGCTCCCTCCGCGAGATGCTCTCAAAAGAAGGCCCGATGGAAGGTTACTCCACGCCGATCGAGCTCGATGGCGTCCGGTTCGCTTCGCTTGGTTACGTGCCGTCGCCGAGTCGCCCGGGTGATGCCCTTCGCCTGCCGCTCGCCGCCGGCCCGCTGACGGCGCTCCGGGCGTTCAGTGAGCGGGTGCGCCAGCCCGAGGCCGAGCCCCACATCATGCAGCTCACGTTCCCGGACGGTACGCGCCTGTTACACCTCGACCTCTCCCTTCACCGCGAGACCACCGCCGAGTGGGTGGAGCAGGCGCGTGAACATTATGCTTCCCCGGACTGGCTCATCGTCGGTTGCCCCTACGGCGAGCGCGCGGCGGTCCAGAAGTGGCTGCCCCGCTTTTCTCCCGCTCGAACCCTGGTGGCCGAGCTGGTCAACACCGAGCGGAAGTCGCTGGGCCTGCCGACCGAGCTGGTCACGCCGCTTCGGGATCAGCTGGTAGGTCTTGGCCTTGAAGTTCATGTATTTGCACCCCAGTCCGGGTACCGCTTTGAGTGATCGGCGCGCGGGCGGGTGGTGGCGAGGAGCGTAGGACCATGCAGTTTGGCGAAACGGTCCGCTTTGCCCAGGGGGTGATGCGGGCGGTCAAGCGGGGTAATTTGTTCCCCGCCGCGGCGAGACGACCTTTTGTCGCCGCGCCCGGTGGCAGTCGGCCGGCTGCCAAACCGCCGAGCGCGTCGACCGAGATCGGCTGGTTCGGGGTGAGCGAGCACGTTTTTCCGATAGCAGGCCTGACCGAGCCGATCCGGGTGCTGCACCTCACCGACGTGCACCTCCGGCGGCTGGACGAGTGGACCGTGCGGCTCGCGGAGCGGGTCTCCCGTATCGAGTGTGATCTCGTCGCGATCACCGGCGACGTGCTGATGCGCGGGTGGAAGAACGACGCGGCCGACGTCTTTCTCTCCAACCTGCCTCCCGCGCGCCTGGGTCGCTACGCGGTGATGGGCAACTGGGAGTACTGGAGCGGGGCGCCCGCGGAGTTCTGGTCCGAGGTGCTCGCCCGGCACGGGGTCCAGCTCCTGCACGACCGAAGCGTCGATCTGGGCGCGCTCCAGCTCGTGGGTACCGACGACTGGCTGGCGGGGCGCCCCGATTTGCGCCGGGCATTTGCCCACGTGGACCCAACCCGGCCGACCATGGCCCTGAGCCACTCGCCGATCGTCCTGCCCGAGATCGCGCGGCCCGGTCTGGCCCTGGTGCTGTCGGGCCACTCCCACGCGGGTCAGGTTCGAATCCCTGGCCTTGGCGCTGTTTTTCTCCCGAAGGGTTGCGGCAAGTACGTCTACGGCTGGTACCAATCGGGGCCCACCTGGATGTATGTCGGCGCAGGGATCGGCTGGTCAGTGGCGCCGATCCGATGGCGCGCGCCGCCTGAGCTCGCGATGATTCAGCTTGTCCCTGGCTGAGGCTCCGCGCTGACCAGGTCGCGCCACGCTCGATGTTCCGCCAGCCGATCGAGGGCCTCGGCGAGCCGTTCCCGGCCCGGCGATCGTTGGAACCACGTGGAGACGCCCGAGGGATGCGGGAGGGGCAGGATCTCGCGACGCCGACCGGCGACGGTGGCGGTGTGTACCCGCCCGACCAGGGTTTCGAGCGGCGCTTTGGGGTCAAGCCACGTGGAGAGCGCCAGTCGTCCGACCGGGATCAGCAGGTCCGGGTCGAGGCCGCCAAGCTCGGCGTCCAGCCACGGCGCACACGCCGCCACCTCCCTGGAGTCGGGCACCCTGTCCCCGCTCCCGCTCGAGGAGGATCCCGGAAAACAGCGGCAGACCGCGGCGATATACACATGTGCGCGCACGGTCGTCTCGTCGTGGCCGGCCTGGGCCAACCAGCGGAACAGCGTACGTCCTGCGGTCCAGCCGAAGGGCCGTCCGACCTTTCCTTCGTACCTCCCAGGCGCCTGCCCCAGCAACACGACCCCGCCGGACCGGAGCGGCGCCGTCGGGCGACAGGTGATCACCGGACCAATCATCTTCGGGCAACGTCGGCATTGGCCCAGGGCTGCGACGTGTGCGTCGAGGTCCCAGCCCGCAGGCGTCAGCAACTGAAGTAACAGGAGATCGAGGTGACGCCGGTCCAACTGTAGGGTCCGAACCACACGCCATAGACATCTTCGGGAGCGTTGTCTTCCTGCGTCCCGCCGCCCAGTTCGGTATTGTCCAGGGTGAGCTGTGAGCTGCTCTCCATGTAGAAGGCGCCTCCGTAATAGGCAGCGCTGTTGCCGTAGAACGCCGAGTCTTCGGCGTAGAGCTCGGCCCCCCGCTCCAGGTAGCAGGCGCCGCCGGTCGAGCTGGAGAGGTTTCCGGACAGGGTGACAGAGGCAGCGAGGACGAGGCTACTGTTGCCGAGGTACCAGCCGGCGCCGTTGGACGCGATGTTTCCTTGGTAGACAGTGCCCTCGTCGGTGACGCCGGAGGCCGCGTTGAAATACGCGGCGCCGCCCGATCTGGAGGCTGAATTCGCGGTGAAGCTGTTCGACAGGAGGTTCGCCACGGTGTTGTCGCCGAGGAAGAACGCGCCGCCGTCGAGGGCGGCATTGGAGGTGAAGCTGTTCGTGTCGAGGATCAGGTCGGCGCCGTCGAAGAAGAGCGCGCCGCCTTCTTCGTACGCGGTGTTGGAGTCGAACACGGAGCCGGAGATCGTGGTCGCGACGGTGGCCTGGACGTACGCGGCGCCGCCGGTGAACGAGAGGCCGCCGCTGAAGTAGCTCCCGGAGACCGCAAGGTGGGTGGGGGAAACGGCCGCGAGGGCGGCTCCCGCATACGCCGCTTCGTTGTCGGAGAACTCGGTGTCGGTGACGTCCGCGACCGCGTCGGGGCCGACGTAGATTGCACCGCCGTCGGCCGCGGCGTAGTTCGACGTGTAGGTGTCTCCGTTGACCGTCAGCTCGGCCTGCGGGCCGAGGTAGACGGCGCCGCCGTTGTTGTCAGCGGAGTTGTTGTGGAAGGTCGAGTCGACGAGCGTCACCTGGGCTTGGGATCCTACGTAGAGCGCCCCCCCGTCTCCCGCAGCGTTCAGTGTAAATTCGCAGCCGTCGAACTGCGCGCTCCCCGGGGAGATGACCGCCGCCCCGCCGCCTACGGCCGAGTAGCCTGAGTTGAGGAGGACATTGTGGGCGTTCACGGTGCCCCCGAGCACCAGCAGGTTCCCGCCTTCCGTGGCGCTGTCTCCATTGTAGTCGGTGCCCGCGCCGCCCGTCAGCCTCAGCCCCGTCAAGGTGACCGTGCCGCCGGTGACGACGAGGGTGGCGCCGGAGCCGCCACCGGGCACATAGATCTCCGGAACCCCAATTCCCACGAGGCTCACCGCGTCGCTGATCGTCAACGACTCCGCCCAGGTGCCTCCGCACACGCTGACGGTACCCCCGGATCCCGCGCCTGCGATTGCCGCCGAGATCGAGCTGTGATTGGTTGTGCCCGCGCTGGCGAGGCCGGTCTCCGAGGTGCCGCTGTCGCAATCGTTGTCGAGTCCGTCGCAGTACTCAGAGTTACCGGGGTACATCGCGGTGTTTGTGTCGTCACAATCGCCCCCCGAAGCAACGTAGCCGCTCACCGCCTCGCAGGTCTGGATCGTGCTTGCGGCGTCGCCGGCGCCGTCACCGTCCGTGTCCCGGTACCACGTGGCCGGGTCGGACAAGGAAGGATCAAAGTCGTTCGACAGGCCGTCACAGTCTTCGTCGAGGTTGGACGGGTCGCAGATCTCCGCCTGCCCCGGGCTGATCGACGCATCGGTGTCGTTACAGTCGCCGTCCGCGCCCGCCTCGTCGAGGTGGCCTTCGCACGCGAGGCGGGCGGAGCCGGTGCCATAGCCGTCGCCGTCAAGATCCTGGTACCACCGCAAGAACTCGGTGAGTGTAGGGTCGTCGTCGTCGACCAGGCCGTCGCAGTTGTCGTCGTAGCCGTTACAGAGCTCAGTCGCGGCCGGAGAAATCTCGTAGGCGGTGTCGTCACAGTCGCCGGCGGTGCCCACTTCGGTGATTCCGGCGGTGCAGGCGAAACGAGGGCTCCCACCTCCATAACCATCGCGGTCGGCGTCGACGTACCACTCGCCGATGTCCACGGCATCGGTGTCCGTCACACCGTCACAGTTGTCATCGGCGCCGTTACACCGCTCGTTCGCCGCAGGGTGGATCCCGGCGTCGGTGTCGAGGCAGTCGCCCGGCGAGGTCGCCCAGCCGGCGTCGGCGCAGCCGAAGCCGGTCGCGCCGTCATCGCCGTAACCGTCTCCGTCCGCATCGGCGTAGATGGCCAGCGCATCGACCGGGCTGTCGTCGGCGAGCCCCGAACAGTCATTGTCGACCGTGTCACACACTTCAACCCCCGCCGGAGAGATCGCGGCGCTCCTGTCGTCGCAGTCCTCCGTATTGGTGGCGTACCCGGCCGAGCTGCCGCAGAGCGTGACCGCCGCGGCGTTGCCGTCCCCGTAGCCGTCCCCGTCCAGATCGGGCCAGCCGGACACGCCGCCGGCGGCGTCTTCGTCAACGCTGCCGTCACAATCCTGATCGACGCCGTCACAGGTCTCAACGGCGCCCGGGTAGGCCGTCGGGGCGCTGTCGTCGCAGTCACCCATCGCGGTGACCCAGCCGTCCGGCGCCTCACACAGCTGAAGGCTCGGCGCGGGCGCGCCCCAGCCGTCGTTATCCCCGTCGTAGTACCAGGTTGACGGCGGATGATCTTCGTCAGTCTCCCCGTCGCAGTCGCTGTCCACCTCGTCGCAGTCGTCGAGCTGGTCGGGGTGGACCGCGGCGTCGGTGTCATCACAGTCACCCGCGACGGCGCTCTCGCCCGTCAGCGCGCTGCAGCCCTCGCGGACGCGGCTTTCGTCGCCGTAGCTATCCCCGTCGATGTCGGCGTAGAGCAGGGTTCCCGTACCTTCTTCGTCAAGCTGACCGTCGCAGTCGTCGTCGAGGCCGTTACAGGTCTCGGTGCCGCCGGGGGAGACGGCGGGGTTGTCGTCGTCGCAGTCGCCCGCGATGTCCACGAGGTCGGGTGCCTCCTGACATGCGCGCGACTCGAGCGCGCCGTAGCCGTCCCCGTCGCCATCGAGGTAGCGGATCACGGCGTCCGAAGCGGCGTCATCCGCCACGCCGTCGCAGTCGTTGTCGATGCCATCGCATCGCTCGGGCGCGGCCGGGTTCACCGCCTCCGACGCGTCGTCGCAGTCGTCGTCGACATTGTAGCCATCCGCGTCCGCGTCGGGGCGAGCGGTCTTTATCGCGGGACACCCGGCGAGCACGAGCAGGATGAGGTAACGCATAGCCTCAGCGTAGCGCGGAAGCCTATGTGCCGGCGACTCCGGGCGTCGCGCCGCCGTGCTAGGGGCCGGCGATGGACAGCGTTCTTGAGCTCCTCGACCTCAACACCCCTACGCGCCTCCTCGCGGGCCTCGGTCTGTCGGCCGCGGTGTTCCTCGCTTTGGAGCTCGCCCGTCGCCTCCTGATCCGCCGCCTCCAGGGCGTCGCCGCCGCTTCCGAAGGGGCTATCGACGATCTGCTGCTCCGGATGGCGCGAGGGACCTTCTTCGTGGCCCGTCTCATGTTTGCGTTGTGGGTTGGCAGCTGGACCCTGCACCTGCCCGAGCTCGGGGTGGGGGCCCTCGGTCGGGTCGGCGTGGCGATGGTTGCGGTGCAGCTCGGGCGCTGGGGCGGCGCGGTCATCGACACCGGGTTTCTGGTGTGGGGGCGCCGCGCCGAGGCGCAACCGTCTTCCCAAGCGGCGAATGTCCTTGCGGTGCTGCGCGCGCTGACCCGCGGCGCCTGGTGGACGGGCATGGCGCTCCTGGTCCTGGAGAACCTCGGCGTCGATCTCGCGCCGGTGCTGACCGGGCTCGGCGTAGGCGGCGTCGCCCTGGCCCTCGCGGTTCAGAGCGTCGTAGGCGATCTCCTTCGTTCCCTCACGATTCTCTTTGACCGACCGGCCTCTGTCGGTGAACACGTGGTCATCGGCGACATAGCCGGCCGGGTGGAGACCATCGGCATCCGGAGCACCCGTATCCGCGCGCTCTCGGGCGAGGAGGTGGTCGTGCCCAACGCGGACCTCGTGACCAAGAGCGTGCGTAACTTCAAGGTTCTTCCTGAAGAACTGACTACGGTGCGCTTGCTGGCGCTGCTCACGACCCCCGCGGAGCGCTTCCGGAAGCTCCCCGAGCTGGCGCGCGCCGCGGTCGGAGAGGCGCCGGGCGCAACGTTCGTGTCCGCCGGTATCGCCGAGCTCGGTCAGTACGGGGTGGTGCTCGAAATCCGCTTCCACCCCGCCGGATCCGAGCCTGCTACGCGTCACGAGTGTCGGCAGGAGGTGTTCCTGAGCCTGCTCCGGCTCCTCCAGGACTCAGGCATTCAGCTCACCAACCGGGCCTGAGCGTCGCGGGCCTCGCGGCTACTCGCCGTCACACTCCACGATGCCGTCGCCGTTCGGGTCGTAGTCCCAAACATAAGCCTCGGTGGACGAGCCGATCCGCCAGGTCTGGCCATCGTAGTGGCTCACCTCCGCCGCCCCGAGGCTCACCTGCGGGCTGTCTTCGCCGCTGGTGCGACGCATGGCGTACGTGACATACTCGGCGTCCAAGGTGGTGGTGTAGTAGGTCGAGGCGCCCGCGACCGAGCCAGAGAGCGTGACGTTCCACGCGACCTGGACCTGACCGCCCGAGCTCGAGACGGTCGCGCCGGACGGCGTGCTCACCAGCTCCCAACCGACCGGCAGCAGGTCCGTGACCGTGCCGCTACCGGCCCGCGCTCCGAAGTTCCGCACCAACAAGGTGACCGTCACCGTGTCGCCCGAGACCGAGGCGCTCTTGCCGACCGTGAGCACGTTGTGGGTCGATTGGTAGGACCAGACGTTGTAGTTGCTGGCCACCCCGTAGGAGCCGGTCCAGTCACGGTGGTCCTCGCGGCCGTCACCATCGGCGTCGTGCGTGCCGTTGAGGACCTCCAAGATGCCGTCTGGGGCGAGCTCGCCGTAGAGGTCGAAAGTGGCGCTCCCCCGGACATATTGGCCGGCTTCTACACACCACCAGGAGTCCGCGCCGAGGTAGGGTTGGTAGACACCATTGTTGGTGGTCCAGGAGCCGTAGTAGAGGATGTGCGACCCGCCCGCAACGAGAACGGTGCCGTCAACCTCTTCTCCCCAAGTGAAGGCCTGGGAGTAGTCCGAGGTGAACAACACCTGGGCGTCGAGGCAGATGTCGTCCGTGCCGCTGTTGGTGAGGATGACCCCCACGCCGTTGCTGCTGCTGCGGGCGCTCAGGGTGCCGAGCGAGATCGCCTCGTCTACCGTGAGACATACGACCTCTTCGGGCTCACACTGCACCGGGCAGTCTTCATCGACTACGCCGTTGTTGTTGTTGTCGACGCCGTCGCAGGCTTCGGCACAGCCTTCGTCCACTACGCCGTCGCAGTTGTTGTCCACGCCGTCGTCGCAGGTCTCAGCGGCGTCTGGGTTGGCGCCCGCGTCGCCGTCGTCACAGTCGAGATCGGCGTCGCAGTTGGCCAGCCACGACATGCTGTTGAGCCAGAGCGCCTCGTTGTCGCGGTCCGCGCTCGGGTTGGGGTCGTAGACCTCGTCGAAGCCGTAGCGGGAGAAGATCTCGTTGTCGGCCGAGAAGACCACCCGGCCGTCGCCGCTGCTGAGCTGCGCGTACACCGGCACGCCGCTGTAGGAGCCCAGGACCGTGACGTCGGTGGACGCTACGTCGAGCGTGCTCCCGTACGCCCAGAACACACTGTCGACGCCCGCCGTGACGGGGGTGAGGTCGGTCTCCCAGTCTTCAATCCCGGCCCAGCCGATGAGACCCGCGTAGCCCAGGAACTCCACCCCGTAGTTGGAGGAGATCGGGTTCACGTGCTGCTCGTTGAAGTCCGTGATGAGCAGGAGTCCGCCGCCACCGTCCACATAATCGAGGAGTACGCGGACCTCGCTCGAGGAGAAGCCCGACACCGGCTCGGCGATGATCACGGCTTCGTAGCCGGCGAGCGCGCTGGCGGTGATGGTGGTGGAGAGGCTGTCCCAAAGGAAACCTGCGCCTTCAAGGGAGGCCATCGCCGGGCCCCAATCATGGTAGGCGCCCGCGTTGGCGTAGGGGTTGGACCAGGTGGCTTCGCCGTGGCCGAGGTCCACGAGAACGTCGCAGGTTGAGGCGTTGCAGCTGCTGAAGCCGTCCCCGTCCGCGTCGAAATCCTCGTCGACGGCGCCGTCGCCGTCGTTGTCGAGGCCATCGCAGTCCTCGGCGTCGAGGCTGTCGCAGGTTCCGTCCCCATCGCTGTCGGACATCCCTTCGTCGATCTCGCCGTCGCCGTCGTTGTCGAGGCCGTCGCAGGTCTCGCTGTCGAGACCGTCACAGATGCCGTCCCCGTCGGAGTCGGCCAGGCCCTCGTCGGTCGCGCCGTCGCCGTCATTGTCGAGGCCGTCACACTCCTCGCTGTCGAGCCCGTCGCACGTGCCGTCGCCGTCGCTGTCGGGCAGGCCGTCGTCGATGAGGCCGTTCCCGTCGTTGTCGAGGCCGTCGCAGTCCTCGTCGTCGAGGTTGTCGCACGCCCCGTCGCCGTCGCTGTCGGGCACGCCTTCGTCGATTTCGCCGTCACAGTCGTTGTCGACGCCGTCACAGGCCTCGGCGTCCATCTCGTAGTCGTAGCTGACCTCGGCGCAGTAGGTGATGCCGCCGGGGTTGGAGTAGGCCGAGCCGCCCGGCTGCGCCCAGTTCCAGATTTCGAACTCGAAGGTGTTGTTTCCGGTGTTCAACGCGGCGCTGACGTCCCAGGTGTCCTCCGACCAGGCGAAGTAGTTGAACTCGGTGGAGTCGGAGCCGACGCCCGTGCCGTTGAGCCAGGCTTCGTAGGAGTTGTCCGCGCCGATGCTCACTGAGCCGGAGAGGTTGGTGCCGTTCGCGGGAATGTCGAAGCTCCGGAAGATCGAGTGGATCTGGTGGGTGCCCGGCGAGGTCTCGAGCGCCTCGTCCCAGATCCAGACCGCGCCGTCAAAGCCGGCGGTCCACCGCGGGTTGGAGGAGTAGGTCTCTACGGCGGCGCTGCCGTCGTCGAGCACGTTGAGCCCGTCGGCGGCGGAGCAGAAGTCGATGGTGACCGTGCAGGTCTCCATACAGTCGGCAAAACCGTCGTCGTCTGCGTCAAAACCCTCGTCAACCGCACCGTCGCCGTCGTTGTCAGCGCCGTCACACTCTTCGGCGTCGATGCTGTCGCAGGTGCCATCGCCGTCCGCGTCGGCCTGGTCTTCGTCGATCTCGCCGTCACCATCGTTGTCCACGCCATCGCAGTCTTCGGCGTCGAGGTCGTCGCAGGTGCCGTCCCCGTCGCTGTCGGCCATACCCTCGTCGACCGCGCCGTCGCCGTTGTTGTCGAGGCCATCGCAGTCTTCGGCGTCGAGACCGTCACAGGTGCCGTCGCCGTCGCTGTCCGCCTGATCCTCGTCGACTTCGCCGTCGCCGTCGTTGTCGGTGCCGTCACACTCTTCGGGGTCGATGTCGTCGCAGGTGCCGTCGCCGT
This sequence comes from Deltaproteobacteria bacterium, assembly GCA_947486185.1. Lineage (GTDB taxonomy): Bacteria > Myxococcota_A > UBA796 > UBA796 > SXON01 > CANKTH01. The sequence goes on along the minus strand of CANKTH010000002.1, from coordinate 8,444 downwards.
CGGCGTCCGACTGGTCCTCGTCGATCAGGTCGTCGCCGTCGTTGTCGCGGCCGTCACAGCTCTCGCTGTCGAGGGCGTCGCAGGTGCCGTCTTCGTCCGTGTCGATCTGGCCCTCGTCGATCTGGCCGTCACCGTCGTTGTCGAGGCCGTCGCACTCCTCCGGGTCGACACCGTCGCAGGTGCCGTCGCCGTCGGTGTCGACCTGATCCTCGTCGACATCGCCGTCACCGTCGTTGTCGAGACCGTCGCACTCTTCCGTGTCCATGCTGTCGCAGGTGCCGTCGCCGTCGGAGTCGGCCTGGTCCTCGTCAGTCTCGCCGTCGCCGTCGTTGTCGAGGCCGTCGCACTCCTCAGTGTCGATAGCGTCGCAGATGCCGTCGCCGTCCGTGTCATCCTGGTCTTCGTCGATATCGCCGTCGTCGTCGTTGTCGTAGGCGTCACACTCCTCGATGCATGCGCAGGCTTCGTCGATGACGCCGTCGCCGTCGTCGTCGCCGCCATTACAGATCTCCGGCTCAGCGACGCACGTGTCGTCGAACCAGAGCGCGAGGCGCTCCCCGCTCCGGTTGAAAGTGGCCAGGAGGACGGTGAACCGGTAGCGCTCCGCATCGGTGCCCGAGTCGTACGCGAGGTCGGCCGCGTCGATCACCTGCTGGAGGTTCTCGATCGTTCGGTCCCCGGTGAGGTCGGTCCAGGGAACGTCACCGACCGCGAAGAACGCGACGTTCAACTTGGCGGAGATGAGCTGCTGACGAAGCTGCAGCTGGCGGTTGCCCCGGAGCGGCGTCAGCAGGGCGGCCCGGACCGAGGCGCCGGTCGTGAAGGTCTCGAACGAGCCCACCGTGATCGGGAGAACCTCGCTTCCGGTGGCGTCCCCGTCTACGACGCAGACGTGGTCACGCCAGAAGGTCATCGGTCGGGTCACCTCCATGTCGCAGCGCTGGCAGCCCTCGTCGATGAGCCCGTCGCCGTCCTCGTCGGTGCCCTCGCAGTACTCCACCCCGCGCCGCCGCTCGCTCGAGGCCTCGGAGGCCGTGTGCGCCGCTGCCGTGGCGGTGTCGCCGGTGTCCGTCGACTTGTCACTGCAGCCGAACAGGGCGACTGAGGACAGTCCGAACCCGAACAGGCAAAGCAAGGGCCGCGGCACGTTGGACATACAACCCCCCGTCCGCGCGGTACCTGGGTGCTCCCAGCTCGACACGCGGCTCCGTAGACTTTCCCACACCTCCAAGTTTCGGGTCAAGCGCCAGCGACGTCGGCGTGAACGTATTTTCTTGCACCGAGATGTTGCCGATGCAAGGCAGGGCTTCGGCACGCCGAGTCTGGGTGGAGGTGGCTCGATACGATCTCGGGATGCCTGCCCGTGGGGAAAGGCGGCGCGGATTGTGATAATGGCGGGGAATGAAGGTGGTGATCGCGGTGGTGCTGCTGCTGGCGCTCCTGGTGTGCGGCGGAGCCGTGATCAGCGGTGCGGGTGTGGCGGCCTGGTATTTTCTGTCGGGGCAGGAGCCGCCCCCGGCGGAGGTGGCGCCCACGGTGGCGGAGGCCGCGGCGGAGGCGGGCCTGGTCGAGCGAGAGGTGGCCGCCGGAGTCGCTGCCTTGAACGCGGGGGATGCGCATGGTGCTCTCGTGCACCTGGACCTCGCGCTCGGTGAGGAGCCCTCTCACGTCGAGGCTCTGACGGCGCGCGCCCGCGCCTATACGCGTCTTGGCCAGGAAGATCGAGCTGCGTCGGACTACTCCACGCTCCTCGAGCTGAAACCGGGCGATCCGGACGCCCTCTACGGCCGGGCGTGGTGCCTTCATCGGGTCGGACAGGATCAGACCGCATTTGCGGACGCAGAGCGGCTGGTGGCGGTTGCCCCGGAGCGTGGAGATGCGTGGCTGCTCCATGCGGAGTGCCTCTGGCAGTTAGGAAGGCTGGATCAGGCGAAAGCGAGCGCTGCCCGTTCGTGTGGGCTGAGTCACGCGCCGGGCTGTACCGCGGAAGAGCGTTACCGGGCGGTGACGCGCTAAGCGCCCGGCAGCAGGCCGAGCTGTGGGCCAGGGGCAGACATGCGATTTGACGTCATCGTGGTGGGCGCTGGCCATGCCGGCGCGGAAGCAGCGGCAGCCGCGGCGGGTATGGGGGCCAGCACCGCGCTCCTGACCTTTACGCCCGACCAGATTGGGCGTCTTTCCTGCAATCCTGCGATGGGTGGCCTCGCGAAGGGCACGCTCGTCCGCGAGATCGACGCACTCGGTGGGCTCATGGCCCGCCTCACCGACGCGACGACCATTCAATTTCGCAAGTTGAACACCCGGAAGGGACTTGCGGTGCAGGCCTCGCGCGCCCAGGTGGACGTCACGGCCTACCCGGCCGCGGTGCGCGCCGCCCTGGAGGGTATTCCCGGGTTGGAGCTTATTTTTGGTGAGGTCGCCGACCTGGTGGTCGAAGATGGGTCGGTCGCCGGGGTCGAGCTCGCCGACGGTAGGAAGCTGGCTTCTCGCTCCGTCGTGCTCACCACGGGGACCTTCCTCGGTGGCGTGCTGCACTGTGGCGCGGATCGGCGACCGGGTGGGCGTATCGACGAGCCGGCCGCGACCCGCCTCGCTACGCGCCTCCGCGATCTCGGTCTGCCCCTGCTGCGGTTGAAGACCGGCACCCCGCCCCGGCTCCACAAGGACAGCATCGACTGGTCGGGGGTGGAGCTTCAGGGTGATGAAGGCGGGCATTTCGGATTTGGCCCCCCACCGCCGCGCATCGGCAGCGTCACGGTGGGCATCACCGGGACCAGCCCCGAGACCCATCGGATCATCGCGGAGAACCTACACCTCTCGGCGATGTATTCGGGCGCCATCTCCGGCACCGGGCCGCGTTATTGCCCGTCGATCGAAGACAAGATCCAGCGGTTCGCGGAGCGCGAGCGCCACTTGCTCTTCCTGGAGCCCGAGGGGCTCGACACGCCGCGGGTCTACGTGAACGGTACCTCCACCAGCTTGCCGGCGCCGGTGCAGGAGCGGATGATCCACTCGATTGGCGGCCTGGAATCCGCCAGGATCCTCCAGTACGGCTACGCCGTGGAGTACGACTGTATCGATCCGCGGAGCCTCGATGCCGGGTTGATGTTGCGTGCCCTCCCGGGCCTCTGGTGCGCGGGGCAGCTCAACGGCACGTCGGGCTACGAGGAGGCCGCGGCGCAGGGCTTGATCGCCGGGATCAACGCGGCGTTGGCTGTGCAAGGGGCTCCGCCCTTCGTGCTGGCCCGGCACGAGGCGATGATCGGGGTGATGATCGATGATCTGGTGAGTCGGGGCGTCGGCGGCGAGCCGTACCGGATGTTCCCCAGCCGGGCTGAACACCGGCTCACGCTGCGCGAAGACAACGCGGACCGCCGGCTCATGGAGCGGGGCTACAGGCTCGGCCTGCTCCCGTCCGAACGCTGGCTCAACTGTCGGCGATCGGTCGAGCGGGGCGACGAGCTGCGCGCGTGGGTGAAAACCAAGGTTTTGACCCCGGACAGCGCCACTCAAGCTCGGCTCGCCCTGGCGGGTCTGCCCGCGCTGTCGCGCAACCAGACCGTCGAGGAGCTGCTCCGGCGCCCCGAGGTGGAGTGGCGCGGACTCGCACGGCTGTTTCCCGAATTCGGTGAGGACGAGGCCGCCTCGGCGCAGGTCGAGGTCGACGTCAAGTACGCGGGCTACCTGGGCCGGGAACAGACACGGCGCGACGCCGCGATCCGGCTGGAGTCCATCTCGATTCAAGCGCTCGATTTTCGGTCAATCACCGCCCTGTCCACGGAGTGCCGCGAGCGGCTTGAACGTGCCCGGCCGGCTACTCTCGGCGCCGCGGCGCGCTTGCCTGGCGTGACGCCCGCCGCGCTCGACGTGCTGGCGATGGTGGCGGTTCGGAGTCGAGTTTGAGGCCCCGGCTCCTGTTCTTGTCACAGCTTGGTCCTTCTGACCACCCTTCGCGCGAGGGGCTCCCCGACGAGCGGCGCATGATCGAGGAGGTGTTCGTCACGGAGCTCGGTTGCGAGCTCCGTTTTGTGGATCTTCCGACCGAGTCGATCCCCGAACGGCCCTTTGGTGACGCTGTCGCCGACGGTGTGGTGATCTCTGGCAGTTTCGGGTCCGCGAACGACCAGGAGCCCTGGCGGCTGGCGCTGAAGGAGTGGCTGAGCGCGCCCGTGGGGGTGGCCGCGCGCGCGGCGCGGGATGTTCCACGTGAAACGGTGCCGCCTCTGGATACGCGCGGTGTGCCACGTCTCGGTATTTGTGGCGGTCACCAGATCCAAGCGGTGGCGTGGGGCGGCGTGGTCGGTCCGGCTGCCGAGCCGCAGCTTGGGCTCTTTCCCCTCGAATTGGAGGGCCGGCGCGAGCTCGTGGTGCAGCTCCATGTCGAAGCGGTGCTCCGACCTCCGGAGTTCGCGGAGGTCTGGGCCGTGGACGCCTCCGGGATCCAGGCGCTCCGTTACCCCGGCCATACCTGGACTGTTCAGTTTCATCCTGAGCTCTCGGTGGAGCTGAGCCGCGCGGCGATCGAGCGTCAGGGGGTGGAGGTACACGCCGAGGCGCTCGTGGCAGCGACCGAGCGGGGCCGGGCCTTCATTCGGCGATGGATAGAGGGACTGGAGCGGGGCGCTGAGAGGCCCTCGCGACCGTGGGAGGCCCGATGGACGTGATCACGTTTGCGATTCCGGTGTTTTTCCTCCTGATCGGCGCGGAGCTGTGGGTGGCGCGGCGACGGCGGATGCCGGTCTACCGTTTTGCTGACGCCGTGACGGACCTGGGCTGTGGGGTGCTGCAGCAAGCCTCCGGCCTGTTCCTGATGTTTGCGCTGTCGGCTCCCTATATATGGATCTACGAGCGTTATCGGCTGTTTTCTCTCCACGAAGGGGCCGCGGGCGGCGCCGAACGTGTCCTGGCCTGGGTGCTCGGCTTTCTGCTGGTCGATCTCTGCTACTATGCTTGGCATCGGGCGAGCCACCGGGTCAATTTCATCTGGGCGACGCACGTTCCGCACCACCAGAGTGAGGACTACAACCTCGCGGTGGCGCTGCGCCAGGCGATGCTCTCGGCCGTCACCAACGTGCCCTTCTACCTGCCGTTGGCGCTGATCGGTATTTCACCCTATATCTTTGGCACGTGTATCGCCCTGAACACCGTGCTTCAGTTCTGGGTACACACCGAGCTTGTTGGCAAGCTTGGACCCTTGGAGTGGGTGCTCAACACGCCGGCCCATCATCGCGTCCACCACGCGGTCAACCCGCGTTACCTCGACCGGAACTACGCCGGCGTGTTCATCATCTGGGATCGACTCTTTTGGACCTTTGAGGAGGAGAAAGAGCCGGCGGTCTATGGGACGGTGGAGCGCTTCCACTCGTGGAACCCGCTCTGGGCCAACGTCGAGCCGTGGGTCAAGCTCGCCGGCCTGTGCGGGCGCTGCGAAGGATCAGACAGGCTGAAGGTATGGTTTTCGCCGCCAGAGTGGCGTCCTGCCGCGCTGGGAGGGGCGGTGGTGGTGCCCGAAGTCAAGCCGGGTGACGCACCGAAGTGGGGCGGCGACACTCGACCCGGGCTCGTCGCCTACGTCAGCCTGTGGTTCGTCGCCCAGGCGGTGGTGCTCGTCGCGCTGTTGGTGGCGGTGCCCCCGGGGCTGGTGCCGATGTCTGAGGCGCCGCTCGGGCCGATGGGGTTGGGCGTCGGGATGGTGCTCTGGGGGAGCGTGAGCTTCGGGATGTTGTTCGAAGGCCGGGTATGGGCGTTGGCGGCCGAGCGTGTACGCTTGCTCGTGGTCGCGGCGCTGGGCGGCATCGCGGTCGTGCTCGGTTGGACCGCCGGGGGTGGGCTCGCGGTCGGCCTGGCGGTGGTGTCCTGGTTGATGATCACGTCTGGACGGGTGGCGGGGGCGCCGGATCAGTCGGGCTCGGCCTCACGAATGTAGTGCTGCCAGCGCGTGTCCGCGGCGTAGTCGATGAACAACGGGCGATCGTCCACGGCGCGGCGTCGTCGGCAGTGGACGAGGTAGATGCCGTAGTCGGCCAGGTGGGCGCGGGTGAGGCGTTCGATGTCGCCCGCGAAGAAGCGCGCCATCAACGCCTGCCAGCTCTCCCCGGGCTCGGGAAACAGGGGCGGCGCCAGGGTCGCTACGCCCGGCCCCGTCATAGGCTGGTGGCAGATCGCTGGGATCAACGCGGATCCTGACGCGATGGCGAGCTGGAAGGGCCCCGGGCTCAGGAGCGCCTCGCGGCCCAGGAAAGGGACCAGCGCAAACTGGCGGGAGAGGCGCCCGTCGAAACAGAGGGTGATGACCTCGTTCCGTTCCAGGCAGCCCATCAGGTGAGGACGCGCCGGGCGTCCGGAGAAAAAGTGAACTGGGAGCTTGTCTTCCGCTGCCTCACGCACCTCGCGCGTCTCCACGCGCCACCGGGTGGCGGCGAGGAGCTCGGGGTTGGCGCGGGCCACCTCTTCGGGCGCCACCCCACGGGCGACGTACTGGGTCATCGGCACCCCCCGATAGCCAAGGACGGCGTTCATCAGGAAGAAGGCGCCGGCGTGCGGCAGGAGGATGAGCGCGCCGCGGCCCGGCGCGCGCGCGGCCGCGAGGTGCTCCTCGCCCTCCACCACGAGGTACTGACCGGCGGTCTCGGCGCTCAACGTGTCGAACAGGAGCTCGCTGGCATTCGCCCGGAAGCCTGCCCGATAGGCGTCTGCCACCAACCCTGGCGGAACAGCGCCGAGGATAGCCGAGAACTCCTCGGCCATGAGGCCGCGGCCGTCCCGGGCGGAGGCATGTTGCGCGCGCCACAGGCGGTGAAATGCGTCGAGGCGGCGCGGCCGATCGGCGCGAATCACCCGCCGGAGGTGTACCCAGAACAACCACCGTGCGAGATCGGTGGGGCTCGTCATCCGTGATGGCCGCCGGGGCCGTGGACGTGGCCGTGGGCGAGCTCTTCGGGCGAAGCCGCGCGGCTGCTGCGGATCGTCACGGAAAAGTGGAGGGTGATACCGGCGAGCGGATGATTGGCGTCGAGCCACACGTGCTCTCTGTCATAGTTGACCACCCGTACGCCAAAGCTGTTGCCGTCAGGCGAGCGCACCATGAGCTCGGTGCCATGTTTGAGCTCCAGCTCCTTGGGCAACATCTTGCGGGGAACCTGCTTGACCTGCTCGGGGTCGTGCTCGCCGTAGCCGTCGTGGGGGGCGACCACGACCTCGTGGCTGCTCCCGACGGCGGCGCCGTCCAGGGCACCTTCGAGGCCAGGAACGATGTTCCCGTAGCCGTGCAGGTAGGTCATCGGCTCGCCGGCGGAGGCGTCGATCTGCACCCCCTTGCCGTCACGCAGCACATAGTCGATCGCGACCACATCACCTTTGGAGATCGTCATCAAGAACCCTCGGGGCGCGCCGCTTAGCCCGTTGTCAGCTGGTCGTCAGCCGGCCGGTGGTCAGGATCTGTCCGCGTGGGTTGCCGCCCGACGACCGGCAGGGCGATTTGCTGGAGCGTCGCCCGATCATGGCGCGGACCCTTCGAGCGCGATGAGCTCGGGGGGATGGCCCCAGCCGGCTACGAGCCGCACGAGCCCGTCGTAGCTCACGATCACGGTGGCGGCGTTGTGGTTGGGGTGTACGGCGAGCCGGGCGCCGACCAGCGAACGGTCCAACAGGAGCTTCACCCCGCCCCGGACGTCGTTGATCACGGCGAGGGGCGTGACCGACCCGGGCGTTACCCCGAGCCAGGCACGAAGACGGTCCGCGCTGCCAAAACTGGGGTTCCCGCTGGATCCCAGTCTGGCTCCCAAGGCCCGGAGGTTCACCTCCTGGTCCTCGCGCAGCGTGAGGAGCCACATGCGCTCCTTTTTGTCGGGGAGGAAGAGGTTCTTGGTGTGGACCGCGTCCGCGAGTGGGGTGTTGGCGCGCACCTGTCGGGCTTCGTCGACCGTGTGGACCGGCGGGTGACGGATTGGCGCAAAAGGTAGTCCGAGGAGCAGGAACGCCTCCGTCAGCGCGGCTTCGGCGGCAGCGGCCTCGACCTCGAGGGCCGGGGTCATGCCGGGGTGTTCGTGGGCGGGAGGCCCCGTCGCCGCCGGTCTTCGCTCCGCCAGTCATCCAGAGCTTGTAACGGATGAACCGGGCCATTCATCTTGACCCGTTTGAAGGTGTCCAGGTCGGTGATGCCCTGGGTGCGCACGTAGAGGCTCATACGGTTGTAGAGCATATAATATAGCCGGAAAGGGAATAATCCCTTCATCACCATGACGTCCGCCTTCCACAGAGACAAGCCGATACAGGTGAAGAAGTCTGGCTTGTGGTTGAGCGGCGGCCCCTCGGTGAGCACCACCCGCGCGTGCTCGACGTCGAGGAGCACCATCCGCCCGATGACGGGGTGGAGATAGCGCCGTACAAAAGTGCCCTTTACGGGTAGCGCGGGGCAGTTCTCCGGGTCGAGCTTGCCGCCCAGC
>CANKTH010000001.1 GCA_947486185.1 Deltaproteobacteria bacterium | reverse complement strand
CACCACCAGGATCACGCTGGTGCTCGTGGGCACGCCGAGCCGCCCACCGAGGCGCGCGCGCTCCACCACGAGCATGACCTTGCCTGGGATATACCTATAGAAATAGCCTGTGAACCAAACCCGTAGCCAGCTCGCGACGAAGTCTGGCGCGCCGCCCAGGCCGGCGGCCCGGACGCCGAGGGCCGAAGTCAATGCGAGGCTCAGGAGCCCGGCGGCACCGGCGAGGGCCGCGAGCATGAGTCCAACAGGATCAAGCTTCAATGTGGAGCGGTCGAGCTCGTTCCACGCCTCCCAGACGCTGTGCCCGCCCCAACCGAGGATGAGCACGGCGACGAGCGCCCGGAGCACGGTGCCCCGCTTCAACCCACCTTCTCCGCTCACCGAGCCCCCGCGTGGGCATCTACTCCGCCGGCGCCGACACCGCCCGACCGGTTAAGCCGCGCTGCGAGGTGCCCCTGCGCGACTCCGAACTCCCTATTCGCCTCGCCGGGCTGCTTGAGCGGCTCTCAGGTCCATCCCCCGTCATCGGTGTGGTAGGTCTGGGATACGTGGGCTTGCCCCTGTGTGTTGAGCTCGCCGGCACCGGCGCGCAGGTGTACGGCCTCGACATCTCCGAGTCGCTGTGCGCTGCGTTGAACGCGGGGCGCTCCCATGTGGGGGACGTGTCGGATTCGGCGCTGGCAGGAGCGGTCGCCGCCGGTTTTCGCGCCAGCACCGACGCGGTCTGCGTGGAGCGCTGCGACGCGGTCATCATCTGTGTGCCTACCCCGCTCCGAAAGACTAAAGATCCGGATATCTCCTACATCATCGCGGCTGGTCAGTCGGTGGCCGCCCACGCGCGCGCGGGCCAGCTCATCGTGCTCGAGAGCACCACCTACCCTGGCACCACCCAAGAGATCCTCGTACCGATGCTCAAGGAGCGTGGTTTGACACCGGGTGAGGACATCGCCGTTGCCTTTTCGCCCGAGCGGGTGGACCCCGGCAACCCAAGATATGGCATTCGTAACACGCCCAAGGTGGTGGGTGGGGTGACGCCCGCGTGCACGCTGGCGGCCGAAGCGCTCTATCGGCGCTGTTGTGACACCGTTTTCCCCGTGAGCTCCCCTGCCGCCGCCGAGACGGTCAAGCTCCTCGAAAATACGTTCAGGATGGTCAATATCGGGCTGGTCAACGAGTTCGCGCTCGTCTGTCGGCGGCTCGGGCTCGATGTGTGGGAGATCATCGACGCGGCCTCCACCAAACCCTTCGGTTTCATGACCTTCAAGCCAGGTCCCGGGTTGGGCGGGCACTGTATTCCGGTAGATCCTCACTATCTCGCGTGGAAGCTCCGCGCGCACGGCTTCACCACCCGTTTTGTCGAGCTCGCCGACGCGGTCAACTCGGCGATGCCCGAACATGTCGTGAGCGTCGTCGGGGACGCGCTCAACCACGCCGAACGTTCGGTGAAGGGGAGTCGTATCCTCGCGCTTGGTGTTGCGTATAAGCCGGATATCTCGGACGTCCGCGAATCGCCGGCGATCGAGGTTTTGAGCCTGCTACACGGGCGCGGCGCCCGGTTGTCCTACAGCGATCCCTACGTGCCGAGCCTCAAGCTGGACAGTGGGATCATGCACAGCGTCGTGCTGGACGCCCAGGCCCTGCGCGAAGCCGACGCGGTGGTGGTGCTCACGGACCACCGCAGCTACGATTGGGAGCTGGTGTTGAAGGAGGCCCGCGTCATCGTCGACGCCCGCAACGCTACGGCGCGGGCCCGGGCCGTGGCGCCCGAGCTTGCGTCGAAGGTCTGGGCGATCTGAATCGATGCCTGCCCCGGTGTCTCTCCCTCGATGATCCAGGAACGAACAAAAGATATCGCCCGGAGCGCTCCGGCCGCGCTCTTCCTCCTCGGGGTCGCGCTGCTCCTGACCTGGCCGACCGCGTGGGAGCTCGGGGTGATGATCCCCGGCCACCCCATGTCCGACGCCGCCGAGCATCTTCAAGGTTCGTGGTGGTTCAGTCGGGAGCTCGCCGCGGGCCGGCTCCCCTTGGAGACGCGGCTCACGCATTGGCCGCCAGGCGGGGCCTTGTGGTATGTCGATCCGCTGGGCGCGCTCCTGGCGTGGCCCCTTCAGGGCTTCGGTCCGCTCGCCGCGTTCTCACTCGCGGTCATCGTCCAGGTTTGGGCGGGCCTCCTCGCGGCGTATATCCTTGCTCGATTCGAGGGAGCCGATCGGCACGGCGCGGTCGCCGGCGCGCTGGTCTATGGTGCCAGCGGCTATGTCATGTCGTTGCTTTATATTGGCACGACCGAGTACCTCAACCTGGCCGCGTTACCGTTGTATTGGATAGCCCTCCGGCTGGCGCTGAGACACGGCGGGAAGTGGATCGTGGCCGCCGGCGTGCTCGGGGCCTGGGCGACGCTGGGCGCGGCTTACTACGGGGCATTTGCTGCGCTGCTCACCGGCATCGCCCTCGTGGTGGAGCCGGGTGGCGAGTGGCGTCGCCGGTTGGCCCGCGCATGGGGTGTCGGGCTGGTCCTGGTGGGTCTGGCGGGACCGGGGCTCGCGCTCGCCTGGAGCACCCTCCACGCGGACGACGCGGTGATTCAGGCGGCTACGGCGCCCGGTTGGACCCCGGGCAGCCTCCCGGCGATCGATCTCCGCACCTTCTTCTGGCCGGGAGGCTACTACTTCCCGGACAACCGGGCGGTGGGTAATGCAGGGATCATCCATGTGAATTACCTGGGATGGGCGGCGATTTTGGCCGCGGCGTGGCGGCTCCGGCACATGGGTGAAGGCCGGCGGGCGGCGCTCTTGGGGCTCCTGCTGGCGATGGTGCTCGCGGCGGGGCCGACCCTGTGTGTCAGCGGTCACCTGCCCCGACTCGGAGGCGCGACCATCCCGCTTCCGGCGGCGATCCTCTATTACCTCCCCTTGTTCTCGATGATCCACCACCCCTACCGCCTCGTGGTGTTGCCCCTGGTGCTTCTGGTCCCGTTGGTCGCGCGGGCGGTGACGGGCTGGCGGGCGTGGCTGTTGGGTGCGCTCGTATTGGCAGAGACGTTGTGGCTCTCGCCGGCGGTTTTTCCTATCCCGACGTTGAAGGTCGAGGTGCCGGCCTCAGTCCTCGCGCTTCCGGAAGGCGGCATCTGGGAGCTTCCTCCTGAGTTCCATACGGCCAACCGAGCGTATACCGCGGCGCAGGTGCTTCACGGTCGGGTCATCCCCTACGGGGTGAACCAGTTCTTGCCCCCGGCCTGGCGCGCGAACCATTGGGTGCGGTCGGTCCTCAAGTGTCTCAAGCTGGAGAAGCGGAGCATCGGTCGCGACGGCGGTCCTCCAGCGCCGTCATTCGGACCGGCGGATCCGCTCGAGGTGGGCGCCGGGCTCGTCGCCTGGAAGGACGCGGGGTATCGCCACGTGGTGCTGCATCTGGACGCGGTCAATCCGGCCGAGCGCCACTGCCTGGAGCTTCGATTGGGGGCCGGACGTCTGGTTGACCGGGTGGAGCTGTTCAGCCCGTGACGAGCTCAAGTGTGACTGAACCCGGCTTGCCCTTCTCTTTTTCGATATCGACCACCCGCCAAAGCCGGCCATCTACCTCGATCTCGCTGTCGAGCCCCACAAACTGCCCCACGCGCCCCGGCACGGCGAGCGCACCGATGATCCCCTGACGCGCTCCGTCGGGAGTATCATAACTTCCATGGGTCATATTTCCCATTCCTACCCGCACGCCGGCGAGATCGCCGACCGTGGTCTCGTCGATGGTCTCCCGCACGCTCAACCTCCGATACGAATGCCGCGGCAGAACTTACGGAAGGACTCGATCGAGAGCTTCTCGACGTGGTGGCTGCCCCACGGGTTCTGCAAGGTGACCGTGCGAGCGTCGACATCGACGCTCTCGACCGCATAGGCGTGGTTGCCGTAGACGTTGACCGCGTTGGCCTCTTTGGACAGAGCCTCGTTGCTCTCCATGTTCTGCGAGTCGACCGTCACCGGCTTCTTACCCTCGACGGCGGCCGCGAGCTCAAGCAGGACGTCGTCGTCCTTCAGCGCGGACACGGGTTTGTAGGCCTCGGCTTTCCCGGTCAACAGCTCGGTGGCGCCATGGAATTGGAAGTCGGTGCCGATGCTCGAACCCTGAATCGTCTCGTAGCTGCCTTTGTGTTGGGCGAGGGTCTTTTCGATCAGCGCCGGCCAGAGCTCGGTGGCACCCTCGGCCTGGTCGCCGCTCTTGGCGTAAAGCTGGTCAGAGCCGGATTTAGTCGGGAGGCGAGCGTCCACGGTCTTGGTGACGGCGGTAGGCTGGCTCCAACGGTTCTTCCGGATGTGGAGCGTGACATCGAACGTGCCGTCGCCGTTGTCTTTGATGATCTTGGCGATGGCGTCGGGGTTGGCGCGCGCCACGGCGGCCATCGCCGCCATCAGGTAACAGTCCCCCAAAGAACCCTGGGCCACGTCGTTGGGAGCTACCTGGTGCGCGTCGTCCGCGCCCTTGACAAAGGCAGTTCCATCCTTCCCATCGCCGTAGGTGTTGGTGGCATGCTTGTCACGGAGCTTGGGGAGCGCGTCGGTCTGTTGGGCGCGGACACCCTCCTGAACCGGGGCATCATCCGGGCCCTCGGGGAAGTTGTACTTTCCCTCTTCCTCTTCCGGACTGAGCTGAAGCGTGGTGTCGAAATCGGGGGTGCCGTTGACCTGCTCAGCGGCCTGCACCATGAGCTTCTGGATCAGCTCCTGGTTCCCCAAGAGCGCCGATCGACCGGCTGCGGCGCCCGTAGCGGGCCCGGTGCCACCTTGAGCCGGCGCCTGCTTGCGGCTTTTGTGCTGTGCCTGGGTCTGCATTTCAGGCTCCGGTGCGGACCGAGGATACCAGGGGGCAGGGCCGACGGTCAACCACCGCGGGTCGCGCCACGGCTTTCCGGTTAGCGGCGGGGATGCCCAGCGTACCTCCTCACACCTTTTTTGGCCCCCTGCGTCGGGAGGCGCTGGACGTGGTCCGAACGCTGGCGCGTGATCCGGCGCCTGCCCATCTGATCGCGGTGCCGCTTGCGCCGGTGCTGCTCGTCTCTGACCCCGCCCTGATCCGCCAGGCGCTGCTGGTGGATGGCGACCGCTGGGCTCGGGTGCCGGGGGGGCTGGGTGAAGGCGCGCTGTCCCTGTCAGGTGGCGGGGCGATGCACGCGGGTCCGCTGATCTCGACCTTGATTGAGGCGGTTGACGTGCTCGCCGAACGTTGGGAGGGCGTCGCGCGGGCGGGCGGCACGGTGGAGCTCCTGTGGGAGCTCGGCGCGAGCGTGCTGAGCGCCCTGGTCGCCCGCCGAGGGGCCACGTTGGGCGCGGTGGAGGCACGCGCGTGGATCGACGCCGCACGTGCCGCCGAAGACCTTCGTTTTCCCAAGGCGATGGCGCTGACCTCCCTGCTGGGCTGGCTCCCGAGCGATCAGGGCCGCCGGCTCGCTGAAGCTGACATCGAGGTGGCGCGGCTGCGGGGGCTGCTGGGCGAAGACGCCGGTCTGGCCGCGTTCATCGTTCATGGGGTGAGCCTCGCGGTGGCCGCGACCTTGATGGGGCTGGCCAAAGCCCCGCCGCTCGAGGCGGGGGTACGATCGGAGCTCAAGCGCCTGGGGCGGGACGCGGAGCCGAGTGATATCGCAGCTTTGCCGGGGCTCCGCGGGTTGATGCGCGAGACCCTCCGCCTCCACCCGCCGGCCTGGGCGGTGGAGCGCCGCTCCCTGCACGACGGCGAATTGGCCGGGCACAAGCTACGCGCTCAGAGCCGCGTGATCTTCTGCCCGTGGCTCGCCAATCGTCGCCCTGCGGAGTGGCCGGATCCCGAGAAGTTCGACAGCGAACGGCACCGGGGGCCTACGCTGCTCTCGCTTTGGGGTGGTGCGCTCGAGGCCCACGTTGGGGAGGCGATCGCCGAACCTCTGATTGTGTTGACGTTGGCCCGGCTGTTGAGGCGCTTCCGCTTCAAGCAGCTCGCAGGCAACCCGCTCGTGGTGACAGCCCGTCTGCGGCTCCGGATCCAGAACGCGGTCAAGATGGACTGTCTGCCCGCGCCACGATGACGCCGCCGTTTGGGGAGTGGCTTCGGGCGTTTGGCCTGACGCTGGTCCTGGAGGCGCCGGTGTACGCGCTGTTCCTGCGCGCCGCGGGTTTCGGCCCGACAGGGGGCGTCCTGGTGATCGTGGCGGTCAACCTCGTGACCCACCCGGCGCTCTGGTACATCTACCCGCGCTTCTCCCCTTATTGGGCGTGGTTGCTGCTCGGGGAAGGCCTGGTTGTCCTGGTTGAGGCCGCGCTCCTCTCGCGATGGTTCGGCACGCGTCGGGCCCTGCTCGGCGCCCTGCTGGCCAACATCAGCTCGACCGTGTTGGGCCTGATGGTCCTGCGGCTGCTGTAGGGCTCCCCGCCGCGGCGGGGCTGGCAGAGTCAACGCTTCTCAAGCCCAGGAGGCGGGGGCTGGCCTCGTAGAGCATCCGCTGCTGGGCGCGGGTGAGGTGGGCCGCCGGCCGCGCCTGCCGGACGATCTCATAGGCAAATTGCCAGTTGTCCGCGCGACCTTCGGCCATCAGCACCCCGCATACGACCGCGACGCTCCGGCCCCGCCCGTGGGCGCAGTGCACCAGGACTGGCAGGCCCTCTGCCCGCCAACGAACGGCTTGAAGCACGGCTTGCTCGAGGTGTTCAGGATGGGCAGCGGCGCCGTCGAGCATCGGCACGCAGTGATAACGCAGCGCTTCGCCTCGGCGGGGAAGCTCGGCGGTCACGTCGAGCTGGGCGTGGTCCGGCGCCCCACCGCGGGGCCAGCTGCCCACCCACAAGCCGGGCACGACCTCCGCACGCTGCTGCAGAAAAAATCGCTGGGTGGCCACGGCGGTTCCCCGGACGAATGCGTGGTAGGGCAGCAGCGCCGCAGTCGACACCCGCGAGCCGCCCATCTTGCCGAGCATATGCGGTTTTTTGAGGAAGTAGGCGGCCGAGACGTAGGTGGTCGCGAGCCCGGCCCAAAGCAGCGGCACGGCCACGAGCGGCGGGCTCAGGCCCGCGAGCGCGGTCTCGGTGAGGCCTAGCACCAGGAAGGGTACGTATGCGCTCATCCGACCTCCGATCTCATCATAGGCGCGAGCGGGCGCCGCGGCGAGTCTGTTCTCAGACCGGTGCCAGTCGCGCCCCAAGCACCATCATCACGCCGAGGCCCGCCGCGATTGCCAGGTAGATCTTCTGACCCCGACTGCGGCTTGGTGGGGAGGCGCCCGACCAGGCGCGCTCCACGGAGTCGCGCCAGCCTCCGACGACCGGGGCCGCTACCAACAACGCCGCAAAAATCCAGGCCGCGCCGCGCCGCGCGGCGTTGCCGGCCTCCGAGCTCACGAGGCTGCCGTCCGCGCCAACCAGGCTGAAGGTGTCGGGGAGAACTGCGACAACGCCCATCGCGTACGGCAGCGACATCAACATGGGCCCGAGCAGCAGGAGCTCGGCGAGCGCGGCGCGAGCGTGGAGCTTGACGTAGCGGTTCGGGCCCACCGCACCGTAGAGGGTCGGCAGCGTCGTCGCTGCGACCACAAGCACGTAGAGGAGCAGCCAGCCGGTGCGGAAGCCCGCGGGCGTCCACGGGGTCGCCGCGCGACAGAGGGCGACGAACCAGGAGAAAAACGCCAGGTCCTGGCCACCGATGCCCGCGAGGAGGTAGGCCCACGCGGCCACGGGGATCGCGGACAGGAGCACGGGCAAGGCGGCCCACAAAAACGCGGCGCGACGACGGTGATTGTCGGGGGGCATCGTAGGAGTCTAACCGTCTGCGGGCGGCAGGCGGGCGCCGAGCCCAGACCCGGTTTTGTGCAACGCAGCAGAAAGCGCTTGACGCAGTGCAGCACGGGCGCTACATCAGGGGCGTGAGGAGCGACGCTCCCCCAACTTCAACACCAAGACTCCTGGAGCTCACATGTTCAGCACCCCCGACACCCTCCGCACCGCCGCCCTCGACTCGCAGAAGCAGGCTTTTGCCTTTGCCCAGCGGGTCGCTGACTTCCAGCTCGGGCAAATGAAGGTGGTCGAGAGCCAGCTCAAGGCTCAGCTCGACGTGAGCCGGCAGTTTGTGGAGTCGGCAGTGGAGCTGTCCAAGGCCAACCAGAAGGCCTGGATCGACAGCTTCACCCCCGCCAAGGCCTGATACCGCCCACCGCCCACCGCCCACCCTCGAGGAGCCCGCATGGCAGCGCCCGATGCCAACCCCTTCTCCCAGCTTGGAACCGACCTTTACAAGCAGTGGGAGAAGAACATGACCACCTGGTGGGACCAGGTGCTCGACTCCCCAGAGTTCTTGGAGGCCATGGGAAAAAACACGGCGGTCCAGGCCCGGTCTCGGCGTAAGTATGAGGACGGGATGGACGAGATGATGGAGCGAGCGCACCTGCCGTCGCGCGCCGATCTGGTCCGGATCGGGCGGATCTGTACGCTCCTGGAAGAGCGGCTGCTTCAGATGGAGGACACCCTGCTCGGGATGCGGGACCGCGTGGACAGCCTCGAAAAAGAGACGCTTGAAGCCAGAATCGAGGCCGCAGAAGCCCGACTTGAGCTGCGAGAGCACCTCGCCCGCCTTCAGGGGCGGCTCGCTGCTGACGTCGCGCCGGTGAGCGACGCTGGAGCGCCCGCCGCGGAGCCGGCGCCGCGGCGCGCTAAGGGAGGGCGATAGGATGCTGCACCCGCACAGAACCTGGAGTCAGGCGCTGATGACGGCCCTGCCCGACGAGCCGCGTCGCGCGCTGGCGACCTTGGAGTTCCTCGCGAACGACCCCGTCGCGCGCGCCCAGGTCGGCCGCAGCCCCCACGAGGTGATCCATCGGCAAGGTAAGTCAGCCTTGCGTTATTTCGCGCCCGCCTCCGGGGCGGAACCGAGCGCGCCGCTGTTCATCACGATGCCGCTCATCAACACATGGGCGATCTTCGATCTGCTGCCCGGGCGTTCGGTGATCCAGGCCTTGAACGCCGCAGGCGTGCCGGTGTACCTGCTCGACTGGGGTCGTCCTGGCCCCGAAGATCAGGCGCTCACGGTCGGCTACCTCATCGACACAGTGCTCGTTCGCGCTTTCGATCGCGCGCGCCGGCACGCTCGTGCTCGTGGCGGCGAAGGTACCCTGGACGCGGTGGGCTACTGTGTCGGCGGGACCTTCCTGACCGTCGCGCTCGCCCGGCACCCCGGTCTCGCGCGCCGCCTCTGCCTGCTGGCTACCCCGATCGACTTCCACCTCTCTGGCCGATTGTCGCGCTGGGCCGATCCGCGTACCTTCCCGCTCGACGACATCGTCGATGGTTACGGGAACTTCCCGGCGGAGATGATGCGAGACAGCTTCGCCTGGCTCCGGCCTATGGGCCAGTTGAACAAGTGGCGCTCCCTGGCCGATCGAATCGACTCGCCCTCCTTCACCGAGCTCTGGGCGGCGATGGAGCGGTGGAGCGGCGACAACACGGACTTCGCGGGCGAGGCTTATCGCGAGTATGTTCGCCGGTGTTATTTTGACAACGCGCTGGTCGCGGGGGGCTGGAACCTCAACGGACGGGTAGTGGATCTGCGCGAAGGGCTGGCTCCTGCGCTGGTGCTGGCGTGCAGCGACGACCACATCGTCCCGCCGGAGTCCGCGTTTGCCCTTGCTTCCCTCTGGGGCGCTCCGGTGAGGACCGAGACGCTCAAGGGGGGACACGTCGGGGTCTGTGTCGGCGCTGAGCTCCCCCGTCGGCTCTGTTCTTGGGCCGCCGAGGCCCCCGCCGCATGATCGACCTGTTTCCGCTCCCCGACCCCTTCGAGCTGTTCCGACCGATGCTCTCGAGCTTCGGTGGGGTGGACGAGGTGGACCGGGTGCGCCGCGGCATGTGGCTCCACCGCACGCTGCCCCGGCCGCCGGTGGGGTGCACGCCGCACGAGGTCGCATTTCGGCAGAACAAGCTGGTGCTTCGGGCCTATACGCCGTCGCCGACCGCGCCGAGAGGGCGTTTGCCGGTGGTGGTGGTGCCCTCGTTGATCAACCGCGCCTACATCTGCGACTTGGAGCCTGACCGGTCCCTGGTGGGCGGCCTCGCTGCCCTGGGGCATCCGGTCTACCTCGTCGATTGGGGTGTTCCGGGGCCGGAAGACGCGGAGGTGGGTGTCGCGGAGGTGCTGCTCGACCTGCTCAGTCGTGCTCTCCAGCGCGTTTGCCGGCATGCGGGCTCACCCCAAGCCCACATCCTCGGTTATTGCCAGGGCGGCACCCTGTCGGCGATGTACGCGGCCCTCCGCCCAGCGCGGGTGGCGAGCCTGGTGGCGCTCAATGCTCCGGTCCTTTTTAAGGATGGAGGCCGTTTTCGCGAGTTTGTCTCCCACCTCGACGTCGACGCTGCGATCGATGCGGACCGTCTGGTGTCCACCGATGTGATGGGTGCGGCGTTCAAGCTCCTTGATCCGATGGGGAACTGGACCAAGTACCTCGCTATCGAGCGGATCGCCAACTCGCCGCGGGAGCTGGGTCGCGCGTTGGCCCGGGAGCGCTGGCTCGAAGAAAACGTCCCGATGACGGGTACCTTTGCCCGCGAGTTCATACGGGCCGCCTACCAGGAGGACCGTCTTGCGGCAGGCACCTGGCAGGTGCGCGGAGAGCCTGTGTTGCTGCGCAACATCACCTGCCCGGTGTTTGTCGCGACCTGCGCCAAGGACTTCATCACCCCCGCGGCGGCCGCGACCCCGTTGGCGTCTTTGGTGGGTAGCCGGACGACAAAGATAGAATTGCTTCAATCTGGTCATATCGGTGTGGTGGTCGGCAGCTTCGGCCCGAAGGTGTTCTACCCGATGCTCGACCGGTGGTTCCGCGAGGTATAGACCGCCCGCCGGGCGTGCTGCAGCGCAACCGTTGCTGCGCAGTGCAGCAGGCCGCTTGACGCGTCGCAGCATTTCGGCTATCATGGCCCCATGACGCTCGCCCCTCGATGGCCCCTGATGTGGAGCCGCTTCCGCCCTGACGCGGAGGCCCTGTTCGATGTCGCGTTCGAGAAGCGTTATTCCTGGGCCGAGCTTGGTCGGGCGGTGCGCGACCGCGCCGCGTCGCTCGCCGGCGAGGTCGGGCCAGGGGATCGGGTCGCCGTGCTGGCCCAGAACCGGGCGGAGACCTTGATCCTGTTGTTTGCCTGCGCCGAGCTCGGCGCTGTGCTGGTGCCCCTCAACTGGCGGCTCAGCGCGGCGGAGATCGCGTGGCAGCTTCAGGACTGTACTCCGAAGGTGATTTTTGTCGAGACGGCGTTCGCGGATCGCGTCGGCAGCAGCGCCCGCGACATTCGCGCGCCGGTGGACGCCTCGCCGGACTTCAGCGGCTGTGGCAGCGCGCTCCTGGCCCCGTGGATGATCCTGTACACCTCGGGGAGCTCGGGCCGGCCCAAGGGCGCGCTCTTGACACATCAGCAGGTGTTGCTCAATGCCACAGCGACGATCCTCGCCTGTAACCTTGATAGTACGTGCTCTACCCTGACCTTTACTCCGCTGTTCCACACCGGCGGAATGAACTGCCTGACGACCCCACTGTTGTTTCGTGGCGGTCGGGTGGTGTTGGCCCAACGGTTTGACGCGGGCGAGGCGCTTGATCTGGTGGCGCGGGAGGGGGTCACGCACCTCATGGGGGTCCCGACGATCTACCAGATGCTCGCCGATCATCCGGACTTCGAGAGCGCTTCTCTTGGCGGCGTGCGGGACGCGCTCTGCGGCGGCGCCCCACTGTCATTGAGCCTGCTCGAGCGTTACCTCGCGCGCGGGATCCCGCTGAGGCAAGGCTTCGGGCTGACGGAGGTGGGTCCCAACTGTTTCTCGATGCCGCAGGATCAGGTTCGGCCCAAACTCGGCTCGGTGGGGCTGCCGATCCACCTGATCGAGGCGCGGCTGCTCCGCGCGGACGGTAGCCTCGCGGGCGTAGACGAGCCGGGTGAGCTCCAGCTCCGCGGGCCCCTTGTCTGCGGCGGCTATTGGAACAACCCTGCTGCGACAGCACAAAGTATGGTGGATGGCTGGTTCTGTACCGGCGACGTGCTGTCGTGCGACGCCGAAGGCTATTATCGGGTGCGGGGACGGCTCAAGGAGATGTACATCACGGGCGGTGAGAATGTGTACCCGGCCGAAGTGGAGGCGGTGATCCTGGAGTGCCCTGGTGTGAGCCAGGTGGCGGTCATCGGGGTTCCCGACCCGCGTTGGGGTGAGAGCGGCGTCGCATTTGTGGAGCCGACCCCTGGCGTCACGCTCGACGGCGCGGGCGTGCGGGCCTTCCTCGAAGGTAAACTGGCCCGGTTCAAGCAGCCGCGTGAGCTGGTGCTGATGGAGAGCCTGCCGCGCACGGGCTCTGGCAAGATCGACAAACCCGCGCTCGGCGCATTGAGGTCTTCATGAGCGCGCTTGTGCTGCTTGGGCTGGGCTGTATCACCGACGCCGTGCGCCCGGACGGCTACGTCACGACCACGACGCGCTACGGCGACCCTTTCGACAGCGACCCTTCTGCCAACGATGACACAGGGGAGACGCCCGGGACAGACGACAGCGAACCGGAGCACACCGGCGACAACGACGATCCGCTGGTCGGCGAGTGGCTCTCGGAAGATGGCAATATCTCTCCCTTGCTCGCGAGCTTCTACGTTCGCGTTGTCGGCAAGTTTGAGAACGGTGGCGGCTATTCGGTGGTGGCGACCCGGGAGAACGGCAACATCGACACCCTCACCGGCACCTACGGGGTCGGGCTCGACACCAATCCGGCGACGATCAACCTGGATCAGGAGCTGCCCTACGCAGCGGAGGCCGAAGGGATCTGGCAGATCTCGGGGGACACGCTCACCTACGAGATCGTGCAGACCAACCCGAACTCCTACGGCTATGTCGCGCCGACGCCGTCGGGCGGCTTCGGTTCCTCTTCGGGCGGCAGCCTGCAGCCCGGGGACAACGTACAGATCTTCGTGCGTTTATGAGCGCCCTCGCGCGCCGGGGTGTCTCGGTTCTTGTGTTAGCGGCGTCCTCTGGGGTGGCGGTCGCCGAGCCGGCGGAGGTCTGGCAACAGGAAGCCGAGGCCGAGGCGATGGTCCAGCCAAAAGCTTCGGTAAGCGGCTCGGGATTCAAGTTCCTGGGTGTGCTTCAGACCCGGGGCACCTACAGCGACGTGGTGGGCACCAACCCCTATATGGACGGACAGGTGCTTGGGGTGTTGGGCGGGTCCAACGGAACCACGACCTCGGCGGAGGAGCGGAGCCTGGTCAGCGAACACCGTGTCGGCGGCTTTTTTGGCTACAGCCCGACGGTGCTCGACGGAAGGGCTACGCTCAATGCAGCCTTTGAGGTAGATTTTTTGTTCGGTGACCAGAGCTACCTCGTCGGGGGCAACACCGGCGGAGCGTACGGTGCCGATCAGGTCAACCTGCAGACCAGGCGGCTCAACGGCACCTTTCTCGCTACGCCTTTCTCCGGCGACGGGTGGACCCATGACTGGACCGTGGTCGCCGGCTTACAGTTCGTGGGTGACAGTCCCTACGAGGTGAGCACCGCACGCTTGGACGATCTGGTGCACAACGGAGGGGGACTTCGGTTTTTTGGCTCGGAGATGGCGGGGATCTCGCTCTACGGCCGCCACCGTGACCGCTGGGGTGAGCGGCTTCGTTATCGGCTCGGTGCGTACACCCTGTACGAAAAGGGCGCCAGCCTCAAGGACGACATCAGCTTGTGGATGGCGGATGTCTCGGTACAACCAGAAGGCGGCTGGCACACCGCCCTCCACGTGTGGTACCTTCGCGACAGCTCCGGGGGTCAGGCGGGCCTCCTCGGCGCCGGGCCGTCATCGTCGTTGTCGGAGCTTCAAGGCGGGCCGTTCCTCGACTTTCGCGCTGAGGGTGAGACCACGCTCCCGGTGATGAACGCGGACATCTACTGGTTCGGTGGCGACATGGGCTACAACCACCGCCTCGATCGGGGTCGGCTGGGTTTTGGCGCCTTGTACTTTGCCAATATCGGCTCGCTCCTCTTCGCCGAGCGGGAGGACGCCGATCTCTTCGGTATCCACAGCGCGGGCGACGTACGTTATCGTTACGCCCGGGGCAAAGGGAGCATCCTTCGTGCCGAAATATTGTGGTCGAGCGCCGATCATCTCGGCCCGGTCGGCGAGGTGGACGACTACGGTGGGGTGTTGACCGGCAACAGCTACGGCATCGCCGGCGCGGCGTACGCGAGCGCGGGCACGCTGCTGCTGTTCCCGGATATCGGAGCGATCAACCGTCAGTCCGCGTTGGTGTACGACATCTCCAACCAGGGTCGCGGGCTCCGCGCCGGCATGGTCTCGGTGGGCTACGATCTGATCCCCAATCGGCTCAACAGCTCAGCCTGGCTCGCGCACG
The DNA here is from genome assembly GCA_947486185.1 of Deltaproteobacteria bacterium. Lineage (GTDB taxonomy): Bacteria > Myxococcota_A > UBA796 > UBA796 > SXON01 > CANKTH01. The sequence goes on along the minus strand of CANKTH010000001.1, from coordinate 115,768 downwards.
CGCGCAACGACGACACGAGCCCGGTGGGCACCGAGGTGGGGGCGCGCTTGAGCTATGAGGCGATGTTGTTGCTGAATATTGGACTTTCGGGTGCCTACGTCGGCGGCACTGCTCTGCCGGAGGATCCCTGGACCGTGCTCGCGACCCTCGACTGGGTGGTGTTCTGATGTGGTTTGATCACGTGACCTGGTCGATCTCGGACAGCGCGGTGGCGGCGGCGCGGGCGTCGTTGCTGCTTGGCGTGTTTGCCTGTCTGCCGAGGTACTCTTCACTTCCTGCTATCGGTCCCGACGACATCCTGACACCGCTCCCCGTCCAACACATGGACGTGCGTGGGCTGGACATCGCCTACGTGGACAGCGGGGGTGAAGGGCCGGCGCTGGTGTTCATCCACGGCCTGTCGTCGTACATGGGATTCTGGGAGTATCAGATTCCCTATTTCGCCAAGGACTTTCGAGTGCTCGCGCTCGATCTGCCGGGCTATGGGGCCTCGGGTCGGCCGGACGCGTCCTATCACCCGCCCTGGTTCGCGGATGTGGTAGATGATTGGCTTGGCGGGCTGGGAATTCCGTCGGCGACCGTGATCGGGCACTCGATGGGCGGCCAGATCGCGATGACCCTCGCCCTGGCGCATCCGGCGCGGGTGGCACGGCTCGTGCTGTCGGCGCCCGCGGGATTTGAGCGCTTTGGACCGGGTGAAGCGCGGTGGATGCGAGAGTTCTGGACCGAGACGCGCGCGTTGGAGGCGCGGGAGGACGAGCTTCGTGTCACCTTCTCGACTATGGTGTTCAACCGGATGGACCAAGGGACCGAGCGGCTCCTCGAAGAGCGAGTTCGGATCCAGCAACACGCCGCCTTTGCCGCGACTTCGGTGGCGGTATCGCGCTCGATCGCCGGAATGCTGGACCACCCGGTGCTCGATCAGTTGCCAGAGCTCGACGTCCCTACGTTGATCGTGTTTGGCACCGATGATCACATGATCCCCAACCCCGTGTTCACCGGAGGCACCACCCTTCGTGTCGCGGAGCGCGGGCGCGACGCGATCCCGGGCGCCAACCTGGTGATGATCCCGGGCGCGGGTCACACGGTCCACCACGACGCACCGGATCAGTTCAACGACGCGCTGTCGAACTTCTTGAGGATGGTCCGATGATTCTTGTCTCACTCGCGCTCGCCACCTCGGGCTTTGACGCCGCCAACCCAGCCGCGAGCTTCTCGGGCCGAGAGACCTGGACCGACGATGAGGCGATCCAGCTCTGGGCCGTGATCGAGCGTCTGGAGGATCCGGATCGGATCCTATTCGCCCAAGAGAGCTTCAACATCAACACCTCCTGGCCCGCCGCGTCGGCGTACGCACCGTGGATCGACGACTGTTTTGGCTCGGACGAACCACCGTCTTGGATGGCGCTCCTCCATGTCGGGCTGTCGGAGATCGCCGCGCAGGGCACCCCGATCCTGTTCGTGCCGGGCGCCGGCGACAACGGTAGCCGCGGCTTCATCACGATGGCCACCCACATGGATCTGGAGGGTCGCCCGGTCTATTCGCTGACCTTTGCTCACCCGCACGGGGACGCGTTCATGCAGGCGGAGATGATCGCCGACGCGATCGCGCGGATCAAGGTCCGCACGGGCGCGAGCAAGGTGGACGTGGTGGCCCACTCCAAGGGCGGGATCGCCGCCGCGATCTACCTGTCGAATGTCTCGGGCACGACCTGGAGCGACGACGATTACAATCGTTTTGGTACGGACTACCGGGATGATGTACGACGGGCGGTGTTCATCGCCACCCCGCTCGACGGCATCGACACCTCCTTCCGTTGGCCGCTCGCGAACCTGAGCGCGCTCGAATCGGACACCGCGCTGTCGCCGAGCTCCTGGCGCACCTGGTATCCCTACACCACCTTGAACCCCCTGGTGACCACCGACCTGACGGCACAGGATTTCTTGTCGGACAACGGGGATCTCTTCCCGGGGCACCGACAGCTGCTCCGGCGTCAGGACTACGATCTCCCGGGAGAGATTGTTGCGTTGGGCCTGTACGCGCTCCAGCCGGATTGGTACACCACCTACGAGGGCGGCTACGGCGCGCAGAGCTACAGCGACGGCGTCGACGCAGCGATCGCCGACGGTGACGATTTGATCGGGCAGATCGGAGCGGCCGGCGTCGATCCAGGGGTCGAGATCTTTGTGCTCGCGGGGGAGAACCCGGTGATGCCCAACGGCACCGAGACCTGGCTCACCAACTATTTTGACGCGGCTTTTTTGGACATGGCCACCGCGGGCCTCGACGCGTGGACCGATCTGATGGCCGACCTGATCGGCGATGCCTATGTTTCGGTGGGGGTGAGCGAGAGTGATCTTCAGGGTATCAGCTCGGGAAAACTCATCGTCGGTGAGGTGACCGGCCCGAGTGATGGCCTGGTCTTCGTCAGCTCGGCGACGCACACCGACAACCTCACCGCGCGCGGCGCGGCGGTTGGCGAGGTGAAGATCGTCAACCTTTCCCACCTCGATCTGCTCTATGCTAGCCCGATCACCGGCCAGCTCCTGATCGACGACGCAGCGACCGATCCGGTCGAGAAGGGCTGGCAGGTAGGGGTAGGCGAACGGTACATCGTCGCCGACACCATCAACTGGGTCGAGGCGGTGTTGGCGGATCCCCCGGATGACTCGGGCACGACGCCAACCGATGACACCGGGGTGACACCGACCGACGACACGGGTGTGCCGGCCACCGATGACAGCGATCCGCCGGCCAACGAGGACAGTCCTCGGCTGGATGACACGGGTGACAAAGGCGGAGTGTTCGAAGATGGCCGCGGCAAGGACGGCGGCTGCGGGTGTGAGTCCACGCCGCTCGCGGCGGGTGGTTGGGCGTTGTTCCTCGGTATGCTGGGGCTGAGGCGTCGAAGGGGCTGAGGCGCCGCCCCGGTCAAAAACTAAGCTCCAAGCTGGCCGCTCCCGCGGGCCACGGTGCTGCGGCCAGGGCGGCCTCCAGGCAGGTCCTGAGCGCGGGCTCGGGCGCCGGCACCAACAAGGCCTCACCGAGCCCTCCCGGCCCCAACTTCAGAGTGAGCACCGTGCCAGCCGGCACCGGGCAGCCGGCGGCCTGGACCGCGGCCGCGCGTTCGAAGAGCAGCTCCGGGCCGCCTGACGGGGGACCACCCGGCAGGGCGAGCGCCGGATCGGCGACTGACGTAGGAATAAGCTCCAACACCCCCTCCGACACCGGTTGGTCGAGCGAGTTCCATACCCACACGCCGAGGAGCGCCAAGATGAGCAAACGGAGGGCGAGCGCGCGCGGAGAGAGGTTCACCGGCCGGGCTTAACCCAGGCGCGAGTCGTCACGTCTCGTTGAGCCCCGTGCTCCTGGGCTGGCCGATCCCCGCCGCTCGCCCTATGCTGGCTCCGTGGACCTGCCCGAGCCCAAGCTCCTGCCAACCCTGCTGCTCCTCGCAGCGTCGTTGCTCGTGCACGTGTTCCTGTTTTTCCTCGGCGCGCCCTTTCTGGAGTCGATCCAGACTCAGGCCTGGGAGGCGCCGGTCGCGATTACGCTCCTTGACGGCGACATGGAGCTCGTGTCGGACCCGAGCATGGTATCAAACCCGCTGCTCGGGCCGGACGCGGTGGAGCCCGAACCCGAACCCGAGCCCGAGCCAGAGCCCGAGCTGCCGGACGGTCAGGTGGTCGACCTGCCGCCCCCGGTTGATTCGCGCCGCCCGCTCAAAGCGGACTACCTCGCCGAGCACGACGTCTCGGTGCCCGAGGAGACCCGGACCGCCGCGTTCAAGGTCAACCCGGAGGTGCTCTCCGACCGTTATTCTCGGGAGTCGAAGCTGGCGCTGGAGGAGGTGGCCGACGTCGGGGCGACCGAACAGTCCACCGGCGCCAGTGCGGGCGGCGCGAACGAGCCGGCGCTGGGTAAAGGTCCGCCTCGTACCTCGGTACCTTCGCAGTGGACGGTAAGCAACAAGGAGGGGCTCGCCGCACCGGTGATGGCCTCGTCGCGGAGTCAGAGCATCGCGGGGGCACCCCAGAATGACCTGCTCAATGAGCGCGTCGGCGACAAAGTGGCGATCAACGCGCGTGAGTTCGTCGGTGCCAGCTACATCAACCGGATCAAGCGTCAGGTGAGCTTCTATTGGGAGCAGAACCTCGACAACCTCCCCGCGTCCACCCGCATCAGCAAGAGTCACTACGGCACGGTCGTCGCGGTGGTGCTCGACGGCGACGGCGCCTTGGAGAGCATCGAGGTCACCGATGAGAGCGGCATCGTCGCGCTCGATGTGGCGGTGATCAACGCCTTTCGTACCGCTGGACCCTTCCCCAACCCGCCGGAGCAGCTCGTGTCACGGGATGGTCGGGTGTACCTGGAGGAGCTGGGGTTTGACGTCAACTTTGGCCACGCGTCGATGCAGTATCAGGGCGTGGACCCCCGGGCGGGCGTCCAGTTCCCTGGTATCATGAAAAACCCAAGATAAAATCACATCGTTACGCTTCGTTCGGCGCGTCCTCGCGCCGGGTGGGGGTGGCGGGGTAGATGGCCGCATGGTCCCGACGCTCCTGATGCTCCTGGCATGCGAAGACTCCGCGCTGCCTACAGAAAATGCAGCTCCTACATTGGTTCCTTCGGTGGACGGCGGCTATTCGTTGGACCTCGATGTCGCCGGGGGGGCCAAGGGGGCGCCGGCGGGCCTCGTGTTTCACTTTCCGCCGGGCGCGGGGGTCGATGCGTGGACCGGACCGCTGTCGGACGGCAGCAAGGGCTTTCACTTCGAGGTGCGCTCTGAGAGTAACGCCGTCGTATGTACGCCGGATCTTCCGCTCGCCGGCCTCTCGCGTCTGGAGACCCGTTGGCGCGTGATCTCGGTGGACCCGGGCCCGCAGAATTTCATGGGCGTCAACCTGGAGCTCCGCAACCACGGGGCCGACGGTTCGCTGATCTCTCCCGAAACCGGGCGTTATTCGGTGCTCAAGAACATCCGGACCGCAGGTGACTGGCTGACGACCGCCGTGGTGGTCAACCCGCTGCCCGGCGCGGTGACGGGCGAGTTCTGCTTCCGTTTTGTACGTTCGACCGGCACGATCGAGGTGGACTCCTTGCTGATCGGCACCGGGCCGGCATTGCCGGGGGACGAGGCGGCTACCGCGATCGCTGCCGCGCCGGAGGCCGCCGCGAGCACGAGCGTCGGGGTCGCACCAGAAGCTGACGGGACCTGCCCACCCTGCCCCTGCCTGACCACCCCGGACGCCCCTCCACCGCCCAAGTCTGACGGCAACACCAAGGTCGAGCTTCCCGCTACTGTCAGCGGTGGTGGCGGCCGCTGGACGCTCGATGAGCCGGGCGGCACCCATGGCGCGCCCGCGGGTTTCGACTTCCTCCTGCCGAGCAGCGGCGCCGAGGCCAGCATCGGCGAGCTGGGTGACGCGGTGGGCTTTCGCCTCAAAACGACGGTAGAAGTTAGTAAAGCCGCAGCGTGTAGCCTCGACTTTGTCCCGACACCCAAGATGGCCGCGTACGGCAGGGTACGGGTGACCGAGCTCCAGCGGCAGGAAAAAGGTGGCGCAGGCTTCGCGACGGAAATCCGCGCGTGGGCCGTAACCGGCGAGCTACTTTCGCCGTCTACGGGCAAGTATGTTCGGGTACATACCGCGCAAGTGCCGGCGGGCTGGGTGGAGTTCAAGAAGGTGTTCGAGGTGCCGAAAGGGGCGGTAAAAGCGAGGATTTGTACGCGGTTCGCCGACGCGATGGGCACCGCTGAGGTGGACTGGCTCGCGGTCTCGCCGGTGTCCGAGTGAGCGCCTCGCCGATCCTCGTACTCGGCGCCGACGGTTATGTGGGTTGGCCCTTGGTCTTGGAGCTCGCCGCTCGCGCCCCCGAGCGGCCAATCTGGATGGTGGACAACGGTCTCCGCCGGCGATTGGTGGCTGAGGTGGGGGGTAACAGCGTCACGCCAATCCGGGAGCTGAGCGAGCGGGTGGACGCGGCACGTTCGCTTGGCTTCTCCAACTTGAGGACGGTAGAGCTCGATGTCGTGTCCGACGCGCTGGAGCAGCTCGTAGCCGAGGTGCAGCCTGGGGTGGTCTACCACCTCGCGCAGCAGTGCTCGGCGCCCTGGTCGATGATGGGCCCGGAACAAGCGTTGTTCACCATACACAACAACGAGGGCGGCAACCTCCGCCTGCTCTGGGCGCTACGCCGGGCCGCGCCGCACGCGCACCTGATCAAGCTCGGCACCTTCGGCGAGTATGCGCGTGGCGGGATCGACATCGCGGAAGGGTACTTCTATCCAGAGTATCTTGGGCAACGCGCGAGCCGTCCTATGCCTTACCCGCGCGAGTCCGACGACATCTACCACATCTCCAAGATCAACGATTCGAACTACATTTCGCTCGCTTGCCGGAAGTGGGGCCTCGCGGTGACGGACATCATGCAGTCGACCATCTACGGGGTCGACACCGAGAGGACCCGCCAGGATCCTGCATTATGTACGCGTTTTGATTACGATGGGGTGTGGGGCACGGTGGTCAACCGCTTCATCGCCCAGACGGTGGTCGGCCACCCCATGACCGTCTATGGCACGGGACTTCAACGCTCGGGGCTCATGGCGCTGTCCGATTCGGTGAGCTCGCTCGCCGATCTCGCTGAGCGTCCCGCCCGCCCCGGGGAGCACCGGGTCATCAACCATGTGACCGAACGATCCTGGTGTATCAACGAGATCGCGGCGGAGGTCCACAAGGTCGCGATCGACCTGGGCGTCGCGGCCAGCATCCAGCACGGCTACGACCCGCGCGGTGAGCAGGTCCTGACCAAGGACACCTACAACATTGAGGCGCACTGGGTCGCCTCGTGCGTCGCGCACACCGCGTTCGAGCAGGCGATCCGCCCCTTGTTCGCCGTGATCCACCAACACGCCGCCCGCATCCGCCCCGCGCTCTTTGTACCGAAGGTGTCGTGGAGCTCCTGAGCGCCCAGTCTCTCGGGCCGGGCCTGACCGGGCCGCTTTCTTCGGAGTCGGACTGGGAGGCGCTCCGTCGGCGCCTTTGGACAAACGATCGGTTGAACCTGAATCCGGGAACGATCGGGACGCCGAGCCACATCGTCGCCGAAGCGCGGGCAGGTTTTGCAAAACAGTTTGAGGGTTGGCCTCTGGGCCAACATACTGGCGGACGCGAAGCGATGCGCCGGGCGCGCGACCAGATCCAGCGCTTGTGGCCGCACCCGAACCCCGCGCTCGGGCTCGGGACCACCGCGCAGATGAGCAGCCTGGTTCCTGCGATCTGCCGCGTGCTCGGTCCCCTCTGTCTGGTCACCACGACCGAGGAGCATGAGGGCGCGCTGGCGGGCTGGGCGCGCCACCCCGGCGTCGAGCTTGTATTGGTTCCACCTGAAGCCCTGCTCGACACGATTCACCAGCGCCGACCGGAGCTTGTGCTGGTATCCCACGTCAACTGGACCGAAGGTCGGCGGGTGGAGCTGGAGCCTGTGCTGCAGGCGGCGCCGGGCTGGGTGATCGTCGATGTGGCCCAGTCCCTGGGGCTGCACGAAGGGATGATACGTGGTGATATCGTTGTTGGAAGTTTCCATAAATGGCTGGCTGGCCCGGCCGGTAGCGGAGTGAGTTTCTTCTCGGCGCGCGCCCGGGAGGCGCTGGGCGCCACCAGCTGGGCCGGCCACTCCGTGGATCCCGACGCCCCCGCTCCGCAGTTTGAACCAGCGGGAACACAAGATTTTTCGCTCTGGGCGGGGCTGGACGCCGCGCTCTCGCTCTACCGTGCGATCGGCCCATCACGCGCCCTCGCGCGGGTTCGGGCGCTCAGCGAGGCCTTTGCCGCGGCGTTACCTGCTGCTTTAGCAAGGTATCGTCTACGGTTTTTTGATGGCGCCCGCTGGACGCCTGAGCCCGCGGTCAGCAACGGCGGGGTTGTGGTGGCTCACTTCGGCGATGATGACCCCTATCCTCTGTATCAGCGGCTGGAGGCTTGTGGTCTACATGTGAAGTGCATCAAAGGTTCCGGCAGGAATCAGCTTCGTTTTGGCCTGCATTGGTCGGAGACGACGGAACGGTTGGCCCACGCGTTGGCGGTGATCGCCCAGGAGGGTGCCCGATGAGCCCACGCACCTGGTTCGGCCTCATCTTGGGGTTTTCGGTGCTGCTCAAGATAGGGCTCAACACCCAGTTCGTCGATTGGTGGTATGACGGCGGCTACTACGCCGAGATCGCCAGAAACGTGGCAGAGGGCCGCGGTCTCGTGAGCAGCGTCAGCATGTTCCACGCCGGATTCCCGAGTTTCCCCTTCGCGACGGCCGTGTATCCGGCCTGGCCCTACCTGCTGGGCGTGGTGGCGCGGGTCGTCCCGCTCGATGTCGCCGCCGTGTGGCTACCCACCCTGTTCTACTTCGGGACGGTGGCGCTGATGTGGCCGATCGGACGCCGGCTCCTCCTGCGTCCGGTGTACGCGGAGGTGCCCGGGCTGGACGCAGGCCACGTATTGATGCTGTTGTGGGCCTTGCAGAGCCGTTTTGCGGAGTACACCTCCCGTCCCTACACCGAGGGCATGGGCTTCTTTTGTCTGGCGCTGGCAGTGTGGCGCTTGCTGGGAGTCGTCGAGCGCCCGTCCTGGCGTGGAGGCGTCGAGGCGGGCCTGTGGTGTGTCGGAATCATGCTGGTTCGCGGACCCTTTGTGGTGGTCAGCGGTGCCGTGCTGCTCTTCTTGTGGGTCATGGTCCTGCTGCCCGACGCGTCACGTAAGTCCAGGGTCTATACTGCGATATCCGCAACGCTCTCCGCGGCCCTGTTCGCGGCCCTGGTCCAGCACCTCTGGTTCGACACGATCCCGAACGCGAATTTCGGCACCCTGGTTCGGTTTGACTCGTGGGTGGTTCAACCTGGGCTCACGCCCGTCAATCTCCTCGTTGACCAGGCGAGCGCTGCCGAGCTGTTCTGGGACCGCCTGTCGGGCGTGGGTGTGGCGTTCATGCTCGGCGGTAAACACGGCTATTTCCTCAACTTCGGCTACGCTCAGTACGCCCCGCTCTTGCTGCTGGTGGCGCTCATCGGGGATCTCCGCGCTCGGCGGCTCGCCGTGGGCGCGCTCCTCCATCCCGGGATCCGCCCGCTGCTCCTGGTGTTGTTCATCGGCTTCGCCCAGCTCGCCGCGCTCCAGGTGATCCACAAGGCCGTGTTCGCCGAGTGGAATTTCGGCATGAGGCACGCGATCGGCGTCTTGTGGCTATTCGCGCCGCCGCTGATCCTCCTCTGCCAACGGGATGACTCCTGGCGGATCGTGGGCCGGATCGTGCTCTGGGCCACCTTGGGCTATGGGCTGATGGAGTCGGCCCAACGGCGCGGCGTGCTCGACCTGAGCCCCAAGGTGCGCGAGCAGCGACAGGCGCTCGCCGCGTGGCTTCAAGAGAAAAAGCAGGAAGACCCTGACCTTCGCGTCGGGCACCCCGACCCGCAGCTCATCGTCCGCTGGACGCAGGGTGTCGGCTTCATCACGGTGCACGCCTTCTCCACCATCGACGACATCTGTCTGATGGTCCGGCGCGACGGTCTCGACTATGTCCTGCTGCCCGATCGGACCGCGGACGGCTCGGGCTTTGACTTCCTCAAGGACCGTACATGGTTTGATGAGGATTTTCTGAGAGTCGAGGCGGAGGTCCCCAAGGTGAAGATCTACCAACCGAAGGAGGGTATATGTTCCAGCCCGTGATCAATCGAATCGAGCAGCATGTGGGCGATGGTCGGCTTGATCTTCGTGGGGTCGGACTGCTCATGCGGGCGGTCGCGGAGGTCTTGGACGAGGTGAAGGTGACCACCGCGGAGCTACCTTTCGGGCGATACCTCGGATGGCACGACCCCGCCGACCGATACAACCTCCAGGTGGACATCTTCTCCGACGGGTACGTAGGCGGCGCCCACTGTCACCACACCTGGGGTGCCTTTTTTGTGCTGCGCGGGGTGTTGTTGAGCGAAGACCTGGATCCGGGCGATTTTTCGGTCGTTCGAGAGAGCCGGCTCGGGCCCGGGAGCGCTGCCGCTTTTGTGGCACCCCACGACTGGCATCGGGTGCGGGTCGGCTCGGCGGAACAGGTGATGAGCCTGCACCTCTACGGTCCGGGATTTGACATGGATGAAGGCGAGGGTCTCGGACCCGACGGGGTGCCGCGCCGGTACCGGCGGGGTCCGCTCGGTGAACGTCGACGGTTGGAAGGGATGTTATCGTGGAGCTAAGTGCGCTCCGCCTCGTCGGCGTGGTCTTGAGCCTGGGCTCGATCCTCCTCCTGGTGTGGCGGCGTCGGTCGGGCCGCCTGCTACTTCGCCGGGAGGTCCTCGGTTTTGTAGCGAGCGTGCTTGTGCTCGCGGTGGCGATCGCCCCGTCGCTCGCGGATGTGCTTGTGCGGGCGACTGGTTTCCAAGGTGACCTTTCCCGAGTAGTCTCTCTGCTCGCCTTCACGAGCCTCGGCCTCGTGTTGTGGGCCGCGCAGAGTCAGGCGCGCCTCGAGGAGACCCGTGCCCGCCTCCTCGGGTGGATGCGAGAAGCCACCGCCGAACGTGTCGAAAAGGTGCCGGTGGACATCCTCTGTGTCTTGCCGGCGCTCAACGAGGCCGACAACCTGCCGGCGGTGCTCCGTCAGGCGCCGGCGGAGATCGAGGGTTTTTCGGTGCGCTGCCTGATCGTGGACGACGGGTCGGACGACGGCACCGCCGAGGTCGCGGTGGCCAATGGCGCTTTAGCGGTTCGAACCCCGATCAACGTCGGCGGCGGCCACGCGCTCCAGATCGGCTTTGCGGCGGCGGCGCGGCTCGGGGCGCGCTGGGTGGTGACCCTGGACGCCGACGGGCAACACCGTTTCTCAGACCTGCCGACCTTGATGGCGCCGCTCCTCCGGGGCGAGGCGGACGTTGTGGTTGGAAGCCGACAGTTGGGCGAGTCCATCGGCCATGAGGCTACCCGCGCGATCGGGCTGAGGGTGTTCAACCTCATTCTCAGCGTGCTCACCGGGCGCCGTCTGACCGACTGCTCGAGCGGTTACCGGGCCTTCGAGCTAAAGAGTTTGAGGACGCTCCGCCTCGTGCAGGATCGCCACCACACCGCGGAGCTGTTGATCGAGGCCTCGCGTCGTGGGCTCAGGGTGGCGGAGGTGCCGATCACGATCGCGCCGCGCCTCTCGGGGGAGAGCAAGAAGGGCACGAACCTCTGGTATGGGCTTCGATTCGCCAAAACGGTGTGGTCGAGCTGGTGGTAATGGCGCGGGCCCACGCGCTTGAACTCCGGAGCGCGCCTCGGGTAGGATAGGGCATGCTGCTCCTCACCCTGCTTGTGGCCTGTAAGGACGCACCGTCCGCCAAGGCGCCGCCGCCGCCCGCCGGCACCGACAGTGGCACGGGTTGGACCAACCCGATCGACCCTCCGCCCGACTTCACTGACGACGATCCGTCCGACGCCGACACCGACACGGACGCGGACTCCGACGCGGATTCGGACGCCGACAGCGACGCCGATACCGATACCGACACAACTGCGCCCAGCGACGAGACTTGTTTCGCCGACATTGGTTCTCCGGTGGACCACGCCCGGAGCGGCGCGGTGCTCAACCGCAGCTGCACCGGCACCAATCATCAGGACATCACCGGTGTACAACGTGTGGTGTTCGTGGGCGACTCGGTCACTGCGGGGACCCCGATCCCAGCTGACTGGGACGACTGGGACTTCACCCTGCCGGAAGAGTGGTACCGGAACGTCCTGGCGGACGAGTTCGTCGCTCGCTGGGGGTTGGAGCCGCCGGACTGGGCCTGGGAGAACGTCGACCTTACCAGCGGCGAGTCCTATACACAGATCTCCGGTGACTTCGCCAACTGTTCGAAGTGGGGCGCGCGAACCGACGATCTCGACAGTGACAATACCCAGATCGACGATTGTATCCCCGAGGATCAGCGTGGGGTGCACAACCTCGTCATCATGACCGTCGGCGGCAATGACCTCTACAGCCTGCTCGATGACATCAAGACCGGCACCGTGGATGAGGCGACGATGCGGGCCACGTGGCAGGAGGCGATCGACGACCTCAGCGACGCCATCCACGGCCTGAAGGACGATCCCGCCGCCTACCCGGGCGGGGTGAGCGTGATCGTGGCCAACATCTTCGACGTGACCGACGAGGTGGGCGCGGCCGACATCGCCGACTGTGTGGGCGCCCAGGTCATCGGCCTGTCAGAGCCTCTGTTGGACCCGCTCACCGCCGAGTTGGCGATCCAATGGCAGGAGTCCCTGCTCGACCTTTCGGTAGAGACAGGTATCGACGTCGCGTTCATGGGTGAGAACTTCTGCGGCCACGGCTACAACTGGGACGACACCACCGGACGCTGTTACCGCGGTGGGGACTCCAATATCTACTTCGACGCCTCCTGTGAGCACCCCACGGCCTACGGGCACGCCGCGATCGCGGAGCTCATGCTGGGCGTCATCGACGAATAAGCGAAGCGTTCAGCCCGATGTTTCGGGCCGGTTGCCGCGGGCCCGGAGCCAGTGTTCGCCGAGGACGAGCAGCGCCATCGCCTCGACCACCGGAACCGCGCGGGGCAATACGCAGGGGTCATGCCGCCCTCGCGCGCGTAATGTCACCCGGTTCCCTGCACGATCTACGGTCTCCTGGTCCTTGAAGATCGTGGCGACGGGCTTGAAGGCGACCGTGAACACGATCGGCATGCCGTTGGTGATGCCGCCCTGAACCCCGCCGCTGTGGTTGCTCAGGGTCCGCACTGAAGGCGGGGTGCCCGGACTTATTGGCTCGAAAAGGTCGTTGTGTGCGGATCCCCGCATCCGCGCCGACGCATAACCACTCCCGATCTCGAAGCCTCGCGCCGCGGGGATCGACAACATCGCCCCCGCGAGCGCTGCCTCGATCTTGTCGAACACCGGGTCTCCGAGCCCCGGGGGCGCGCCCCGTATCACCCCACGCACCACGCCGCCGACGCTGTCGCCGTCGCGACGCACCTCGCGGATCAGCGCCTCCATCCTGGCGGCGAGGTCTGGGTCGGGGCAGCGTACGGGGTTGGACTCCACCTCTTCGAAGCTTGGAGAGTCGCTTGGGTCGGATGGCGGGAGCACGAGATCCCCGATCTGTTGGACCCAAGCCAATACCTCGATCGGAGCGAGGAGTTGCCGCAGCACCGCCCCCGCCGCCACGCGCGCCGCGGTCTCCCGGGCGCTCGCGCGTCCCCCGCCGCGCCAGTCCCGATGGCCGTAGCGGGCCTCGGTCGTCCAATCGGCGTGAGACGGCCGATACATGTCGCGAAAGTGCTCATAGGAGCTTGGGTCTGCGTCGGTGTTGCGTACGAGCAGGGTCAGCGGAGTGCCGAGGGTCCGGCCTTCAAAGAGCCCGGAGAGCACCTCGACCCGGTCCGACTCACGCCTCGGGCTCACCAGCGCGCTCTGAGCGGGCTTCCGCCGGTCAAGATCAGCCTGAATCCTGGCGAGGTCGATGGCAAAGCCGCCCGGCAGGCCGTCCATCACCACGCCGAGCGCCGGCCCGTGGCTCTCGCCGAAGGTGGTGACCCGCAGGCGCTCGCCGAGAGAGCTACCCGCCATCAAGGTACCTTATGGTAACGCATCTGGATCTCGATGTGCCGCGTCTTGGGCCAGATGACAAAACAGACCAGCTCCGGGCCTTCGATTCTCCACTCCACCGCTGGCGCGTCGGGGCCGGTCACCCAGACCAGGCCCTCGCCCGTCAGCTCGACCGGGTGGTCCTCGAGCTGCCCGGGGGCGAGGTGGAGGACACGCAGAGAAGCGCTCTCTGGCTCCCAGCGGTAGAAGCAACGATCCTCATAGTCTCCGCTGCACTCACGGACCTCGATGCTCGTATCGTCCAAGACGAGGCGGACGTCGAGCGTGCCGGACTGGGGCTCGCCGTGCGCTTCGCCTTCACCCTCCCAGCGCCCCAACAGTGGGGTGAAAGGCTGGAGCGCCTGTCGGGCATGCTGAAGCTTTGCGGCCCAGGTGTCAGCCATCTCGGAGTGTCCGGTTCAGCGCCTCCACCAACGGTGTCGGCGTGAAGCCACGTGCGCGCGTATCACGGTCATCCAGGATCAGGCCCGCTTTCCAGATGGCCGCTGTGTCGCGCCAGGCCCAGAGCTCCCGGTCGAGGAGGGCGCGCAGGCCCAGCTCCCAGTCGCGCACCTGGCGTACGGGCACCTTACGTCCGAGAACCTCACCAACCGCGTTGGCCAGCCCTGGGCCGTCCACGAGGTGTCCGCTGACGTGGACGACGTCAAACGGCGGCCGCGCCGGATCGAGCAGCGTGCCAATCGCAACGCGCGCGACGTCTTCGACGAACACCAGATCGTGGGGCAAATCCAACGGGGCGAACCAGGAGAGCGACCCGCCGGCCTTGGCGGACCTCAAGCTCCGCATGAGCAGGTTGTCCGCCACGTCGCGCCCGAACCAATCGCTGCTACGCACCACCAGGGTGCGTACGTTCCGTGTCTCGCTGAGCTGCGAGAGCTGGTGCTCGATCCATTGTCGCTGGCGGCCGGGCTCGATGACCTGGTCGAGGGCATCTGGCTCGAAAAGTGTGGTGGGAAGGGGGACACCGGGGATCGGCCGGATGGACCAGTTGGGCCCCGGCATCAACAGGCTGGCGCCCGTGAGCCCCGCGGCTTCCACCACCGTGTCGGTCATCGGGCCGAGGTCCTGTTTCCATTGGGACAAGGGCGGCGCAGCCCCGTGGGTGATGCTCGCGACCCCCTTGGCGGCGTCCAGAACCGTGCCGAGCGACCGGACGTCGCCCGCGCGCAGATCGACGCCCGGCCCGAGGTCAGCCGGGCGACGACAGAGCACCCGGACTTCCCGCCCTTGTTCGCGGAGAGCTCGAACTGCGGCCCGCGCGAAGGCGCCAGCGCCGAGGACCAGGTGCGTCTCAGCCATGCCGCTCCGTCTCTCCCGTGACCATGAGGCTACACCGCGAGCGTATCCTACGCGCCGGCCGCGCGTCGCCTTGATAGGCGGCGCCGGCATGCTGCCTCGCTCCATCTCCTTCTCCGGCCCCGCGGCCGAGCTCGCTGTCCGCCTCACCCGGGACGCCCTGGGTCCATCTGTGACGGTCGGGACCGGTGGCGACTTTGGAGGGATAGCCATCGCGCTCTCGGTGGAGTCGGGGCCGCTCGTGCCGGGCGCCCGCCGCTGGACCGTGGGGCCGGACGCCGACGCGGCGTTGCCGCGCTGGATCGAGGCGCTCCGGGTGGAGCTCCTGGGCTCGGGGGTGCCGGTGGGTCCCTGGATAATAGGTGGTGAACGCCCGGTATTTCTGCTTGGGCCCTGTGTGCTCGAGGGGGAGGCCCGTACCCGTGAGATCGGCGAGGGGATCGCCGAGGTCTGTAGCCGCCTGGGTGTCGCGTGGGTGTTCAAGGCGAGCTTCGACAAGGCCAATCGTTCGTCGGCGTCGGCCCGGCGCGGTCCGGGCATCGACGAGGGGCTGGGCGCGTTGCTCCGGATCAAGCAGCACCTTGGCGTGCCGCTGACCACCGACGTCCACCTGCCTGACCAGGCGGCGGCTGTGGCCGAGGTGGCCGATCTGCTCCAGGTGCCCGCATTTTTGTGCCGACAGACCGATCTGCTGAGCGCCTGCGCGGCGACCGGCCGGCCGGTCAACGTCAAAAAAGGCCAGTTCATGGCGCCGGATGACATGGGGGGCGTCTTGGGTAAGCTCCGACCCGGGCGGGCGATGCTCACGGAGCGCGGCGCCACTTTTGGTTATCACAACCTGGTGGTCGATTTTCGTTCGTTGACGATCATGCGGCAGCTTGGCGCGCCGGTGTGTCTGGACGCGACGCACGCCGTCCAACTCCCTGGCCAGGGGCACGATGGAGCGTCGACGGGGGGAGATCGGCGCTTTGTTCCTTCTTTGGCCCGCGCTGGCGCCGCGGTCGGGCTCGATGCTCTGTTCATGGAGGTCCACGACCGGCCCGAAGAGTCGCCGAGTGACGGGCCCAACATGCTCCGCCTGGAGCACCTCGAACCCGTGCTACGCGACGTGTTGCTCATCGATCAGATCCGCCGCAACGCCGTTGTTTGCTGAACCATGAGGCGCACGCGCTCTGAGCCGCGCCTCGCGTGGTCCCGTCACGGGACCGGGCCGACGCTGGTGCTCGTCAACACCATCGGCGGGTCGCAGGCAGCGTGGTTGACGTGCCTGCGTGAGCTTGTTCCGTATTTCTCTGTTGTAACCTATGATTATCGCGGTACCGGCGCCTCGGATCCGGGAGAAGCTCAGGACTCGGTGGGCCACCTCGTGGCTGACCTCCAGCGGCTCCTCGACGAGCTCTCGGTGCCGCGCGCTGCTTTTGTCGGACTCGGGCTCGGCGCCGCGGTCGTGCTGGAGCTCGGCGTTCGGGCGCCGGAGCGGGTGGAGCGCCTGGTCCTGGTCGCCGCCTCGTTCGGGCCCGGGGTCCCTGCGGCCGGAGACGCTGAGACCTACGCTCTGTTCCGCGAGGGCAGCGCGGACCCAGACGCGTGGCTGGTGAAGCTTGCACCATTGTTTTTCGGACAGCGCTGGCTGCTCACCCAAGCCGACCGAGCCGGCAATCTCGGGCGCGTGTGGGCCCGCCGTGGGGTGCACCCTGAGGTTCGTCGCGCCTTATGGGGGGCGCACGACGAGTTTCGGCCAGACGAGCGTTTGCAGGGGCTCGCCGCTCCCACGCTGCTGCTCCACGGACTGGAGGACAGCGCCTCCCCGATCGAGCATATGGAGCGGATCAACCGATGGATTCCCGGGAGCCGCCTGATGGGTCTGGGCGGGGTCGGGCATCGCCCCGAGATCGAGGCACCGACCATCGTCGCTACGCTCGTGCGGGATTTCTTGCGCCAACGCGGGCGCTTCTTACCGCCGCCTATGGATGAGCCGGACGACAGCGACGCGTCTGAGGCCCACTCGGACGACGGAGGCGGCCTGGGCCAGGGGAGGCGTCCGGCGGACCGCGGCGGCGAACCCGAGGAGTAGGCAGCCGGGAGACGCGCGTATCCCGGCAGTGAGCATCTTCGCCCATGCGGCGAAGGTTCAACCCAGCTCGTCGCGGATCGCCTGATAAAACGCTTGTCGTACCTGATGCATCCGGCCGCCGCGTCGGCGGGTGGGGTGCACCCGGTTGGTGAGTAGTGCGCCGTACCAGCCGGCGTCGGGCTCGATCCAGAGGCTGCAGCCCGTGTAGCCGGTGTGGCCAAAACCGGCGGAAGAGGCGCCTTCGCCCGCGAACGGGTCCTCGCTCTTGAGCAGCCAGCCCAGTCCGCGCCGGAGCCGGCCGTCGTCGACGTGGCAGCGTCGGGCCTCCGCCTGGAGCGCCGGGCTCACCAGCTTCGGGTCCGCTTCGAGCCACGCGCGCGCGATCACCGCGACGTCGGCTGCGCTGCCGAAGAGGCCGGCGTGGCCGGCGACCCCCTCCATCCGGAAGGCGTTTTCGTCGTGAACCTCGCCCTGTAAGAGCCGGTTTCTCCATCCGCAGTCTTCGGTCGGCGCGATCGTCCCTTCCGACGCGCCGTAACGGAGGCCGGAGCCCAGCGCGGCGTAGACGGGCTGGAGCACCTCGTCCTGTCTCTGCCGGGTGACCCGTTCAACCAGCGCGCCAAGCACCAGAAAGCCCAGATCGGAGTACACGATGGCGCCCGGCGGCCCAGGCTCGGTCTGGAGCACATTGGCGACGCAGGTGGGGCGGTCGGAGCACCAGGCATAAAGCGCCTTCCACGCAGGTAGACCGGAGCTGTGGGTGAGGAGCGCCCGGATGCGGAGATCGGCGAGGCTCCGGGTCTGGAACCAGCCGGCGTTGCTGATGTAACGGCCAACCGGCTCGTCCAGGCCCAGGTGTCCGGCTTCGATGAGGCGAAGCACCGCGGTGAGGGTTCCGAGGGGCTTGGTCAGCGAGGCGAGGTCGTAGCGCGTGTTGGGGGTCGTCGGGGCGCCGCTGTCGTCACGCGCGCCCACGGCGTCGATGTGTTGCACCTTCGGTGTGCCATATGCAAAAACCGCTCCTGGGAACTGCCCATCGGCGATCGCGGCCTCGAGGATCCTGCGTGGGGAGGGGGTCATGCGCTGGAGGCTAACCCCACGCTTCGCCCCTGGAGCGCGCGAGACGTGGTGTACGTCACCATACGCCTTCGCCCAGAAAAACGATCCAATCCGGCGTCACGAGAGTTGCCCGCCGGCTACGATGTTGACGGAGCGAGCATGAATCCCACCCTAGCTCCGGCGCCTGACGCCGCGCGTTTCCTCGGGTTGCTCTGGGGGGCCAACCACCAACTGGAGAAGCTCTCCAAGCGGATGATCCGGATGCTCGGGGTGACCGGCCCCCAGCGTATGGTGCTCAAGATTGTAGCGTATAAGCCAGGTATCTCGGCGAGCGCGATCGCGGAGGCCGCGCGGGTGCACCCGAGCACGCTCACCGGCATCCTCAAACGACTGGGTGAGCACGGGCTCGTGGCCCGGTCGCGCGACGCGGGGGATGCGCGGCGCAGCCATCTGATCGTGACCACGGACGGTCAGGC
The DNA here is from genome assembly GCA_947486185.1 of Deltaproteobacteria bacterium. Lineage (GTDB taxonomy): Bacteria > Myxococcota_A > UBA796 > UBA796 > SXON01 > CANKTH01. Next base: position 97,228 of record CANKTH010000001.1, on the reverse strand, counting down.
GGTGGCGGACTGCGGAAGCGGCACGGTGGAGGCGGCGATGTTGGCGTCGTTATCCGGACTTTCGGGCGATGAGCGCGAGCTGGTGGCGCGTTGGTTGGCGGCATTTGCGGTAGCGTTGGCGGCCGAGCGTACAGGGCTGGCCACCCAGCAGCCGGGGCGTGACTGAGCGCTCCTGCGGGCCGTGAGGGTCACGGGGCGAGGGTCCGTGGTGTCCACGCGCTAGGGCTCGCTTACGAGGGGCGGTGGCTTCCGGGGCCCTGGTGGTGGAGCCGTGGTGGCGAACGAGTGGCGGGTCCAGCGCCGGGTCTGGTGTCCAACATGGAGAGCCGGCTCCTTCGACCGTTCGGGCGCTCCCACCGCCCCGTTGAAGTAAAGGTTCAACGCGGATCGCCCGGGGCCTCTTCGATCTGGGCCAGGTTGCCGGTCCGCGCGGAGCACGCCAGCACATAGCCGCCACGAAAGCGGGTTGCGACGGGGCTCTCGCACTGGGCGGTGTCGGTGAACGCGCTCACCAGGGTCGGTGGGCTCCATACGCGGCCGTCTTCCGACACGCTCTGGACCACCGTGAGCCTCCGTCCGGCGCCCGGCCCGTGGGCCAGGAGCCGCCAGCGCGCTCCGTCACGCCAAACATGCGGGACGGTCAGGCCTTCGAGGCGAGAGATCGGCGTGTAACCCGCGTCCGTCGCCTCCGCGATGACCACCGCGGGCGCGCGGGTAGGCGAGAGCTCGGTGTAGTAGAGGAAGGGTCCCACCCGCACCGGATCGGCGAGCCACGGCGCCGAATAAATCAGGCTTGGAGGTCCAAGCTTACCCCCGGTGAGGAGGGGCGCCAGGACCACCGGATGTACTCCGGAGAGCGCGACCGGGTTGATTCCCAAGCCGCCGGTGCGGATCCACGACGTGAGCTCGAGGCGGGCCCCCGAGCCCTCGGTCGGTACACTGTCGATCTGACTGTCAATCACTGCGAGCCGGTCGTCCAGCCAATAGAATCGGGCGCCAAACTGTTCGAGGTCGGTGCTGGTGATCGCCACCACCGCGGCAGAGTGGAGCGGCGGCATCGTCGGCCCCAGCTCCAGCGGCAGCGACACCATGCTGCTGATGAGCAACACCTCCTCACCCGAATCGTGGTGCACGCTCACGCCGAGTGAAGTCAATGAATGGGCAATATCGCCGATCTTTTCCCAGTTGTCGCCGTCCGCCGAACGATAGAGGGTGAGGCGGGTCAGCGCTCGATCGAAGAGCGTCGGATCCAGCAGTGCCTGGAGGTCAGGGTCGGTCTCGTTCCAGCTTGCCGGAAGGCGCCCGGCCGTGTCGGGGAGCATCGGAACCGATTTGCGTGGGTTGAAGCTCGAGGCTTGCAGATCGACCGCCGGCCACGAGGCGCCCGCGATCGAGGGAGTCGGTCCAAGGAGGAGCCGGAGCTCTGCGGCCTGGCCCTCCGCGGCGTCGAGATCGAGCACGACCGAGGAGAACCCCGACTTCTGCAGCAGCTCCTGGAGGGCGGCGAGGCTCCAGCTGGGCTCCCCCACGAGCGCGGCGACCCCGTGGCTGGTCCCGCGCTCCGGGGAGCTCGACACGGGCACGCCGTCGGTGGTCTGCCTCCACAAAGCCAGGTTTCGCGACTCGATCGGCCAGATGAAGCGGGGCCCCGGCAGATCCACGGGCGCGGGCGTCGGCGAACGCCCGGGCCAGGGATTCAAGAGCAGGAGAGCCAGACAGAGCGGGGCGAAGGCCGGGATTCGGGCACCGAGGAGCGCTACCCCGACAAATGCGAGCGACCCGTAACGGACGACCTCGGAAGCTGCAGAAAAGGGCGGGAAGGACACCATGAGGAGCGCCGGCAACGGCAGCTGTCGGCCGTTGACCACCCAGGGCTCCCCGCTCACCGACAGCGCGCCGCCGAGCGCCAACAGCACGCCGACCAGCACCAGCAGCCCGGCCCGGCGCGCGAGGGCGTCCCGGGGGCGAAAGAGCGGGTAGAGGCCGATCAACAGGAGCGGGCTGCCCCAGCGGGGCCCCTGTCCCAGGCCCAGGGCGCCGAGCAGCGTCCCCCCCCGTGGCAGCTCCGCCACGTCACCCCAGAGCGCCGCCGCGCTCTGGGCCCAGAGCGGATCCGCCATCAGCGCCCAAAGCCACCAAGCCAGGTTGAAGGAGCAGAAGACGGCGGCGATTCGAACCGGATTCCAGGTCCACCAGGGGGTCTTCGGTGCGCCGGGAAGGGGACTGAGTATCGCGAGGCCCACAAGCACGGCGAAGCCGGTGCTGGGCGCCGTGGCGCAGAGGAGTCCTGCGACGAGCGCGCGGCGGCCGGAGTGGCCGCGGTCGCCGCTGAGCAGGTGGAGCGCCAGGGGCACCCAGGCCATCGCGCCGGCGCCGGCTTCGTCGACGGTGGACAGCCAGGCGGGGCAGAGCCCGGTGGCCAGGCCCCAGAGGGGAGAGCCTCCCGCCCGCCGGGCCAGGAGGGCGCCACCAAACGCGCCGGCGGCGACGCGCACAAAAAAAAGTAGGTTCCAGGCGATCGTTGCCCCAAAGACCCACGTCACGGGCGCTAGCAGCAGGCCTTCTACGCCCAGCTCCGGCAGCACCCGGCCGCCCTCCGGAAAGGCGAGGAGCGTCGTGCTCAGACCCTCGCGCCAGAGCGGCCCGGCCGGCCACGCCAACGACCAGATGGTGGTCGGCAACGTATCGCCCGTACCGATCGCGCTCGCGCCCGACAGACCACCGACCGCTACCCCCGCCGCAAGCACGGCGAGGAGCGCGGTCAGCGGAGCGCCGAAGCGCACGATGCTCGTGTCAGGAACAGCCGCTCGTGCTGCCACAGGTCAGGCACTTGAGGCAGGTTCCGTTACGTACCATCGTCATCGCGCCACACTCAGGGCAGCAGTCCCCCTCGTAGCCCTTTGCGCGGGCGTCACGCATCGCGGCGGCGCGGCCATTCGTGACGAACCCCGCCCCCGCATGCGCGACACTTCCAGCTTCCAGCTCGACATTCTTGAGGACCGCCGCTGCGATGACCATAGAGAGCTGCGCGCTCCGGAGCTCGGGCGTCAGCGGGCTCGCGTCGAGAGACTCAGGAGCTCTGGTCTCAATCGCGGCGGGAGGAGCCGCGGGGACCGGCTGGGCCTCCACCTCGATCGACGCCGCCAACTCTTCTTCGTCGCTCCAGGTGGGCATGTCCCCGTCGGAGTGCATCGCGTCATGTCGCAGGGCGTCAGGGTCCACGTGTGCCAGATCATCGCGGCCAAGGTAGTTGATCGCGAGCTCCCGGAAGATGTAGTCGATCACCGAAGTGGCCATCTTGATCCGCGAGTGGCCCTGAACGGGGCCATTGGGCTCGAACCGGCTGAACAAGAACTGATCGACGAACTTCTCCAGCGGCACACCGTGCTGCAGCCCCATCGACACCGCGATGGCAAAACAGTTCATCAAGCTCCGGAAGGCCGCCCCCTCCTTGTGCATGTCCACGAAGATCTCGCCGAGCGCGCCGTCGGTGTACTCGCCGGTGCGCAAGAAGACCTTGTGTCCGCCGATCACCGCCTTCTGGGTGTAGCCGCGGCGGCGATCCGGGAGGCGCCGACGCCGCGCGAGATAGCGCACGACCATCCGCTCGGCGATCTGGGCGACCTGCTGCGCGGGCGGTTCGGGGTTCGCGGGCGGGGCGGACGGGGCATCCATGTTCCCGTGGCTCTCAGGGAGAGGCGCGTCCAACGCGGAAAAGAGCTCATCGGCGGAGGCGGAGGCCAAGGGCTGAGAGAGCTTCGAGCCGTCCCGATAGAGCGCAATCGCCTTGAGCGCCAGGCGCCACGCCAGCAAGTACGCCGAGTGTACGTCGGCGACCGTCGCCTCGTTCGGCATGTTGATGGTCTTCGAGATGGCGCCCGAGATGAAGGGCTGCGCAGCGGCCATCATGCGGATGTGGGCGTCGGCCGAGATGAACCTGCGGCCGATGGTGCCGCAACGGTTGGCGCAGTCGAAGATGGGCAGGTGGGCGTCCGCGAGGCCCGGCGCACCCTCCAGCGTCATCGTTCCGCAGGCCCAGGCGTTGGCGTCGTCAATCTGGCTCTGGCTGTACCCGAGCACCGTGAGCAGGTCGAGCGTGGGGTCGGAGAGCTGACGCGCAGATAAGCCAAGGGTCTTGGTACAAAACGCGGTGCCCAGCGCGTGGCGGTTGAACACGAACTTGATGTTGAAGGCGGTCGGTAGGGCCTGCTCGAGCCGCGCGAGCGCTTCGTCGTCAAAGCCACGGGCACGGAGGCTCTGGTGGTTGATGCCGGGGGCCCCGCGTAAAGTGCCGCGTCCCCGGGCATAATCGATGATCGCCCGGGAGGCGTCATCGGAGTAGCCGAGGCGACGGAGCGCGGGCGGCACCGACTCGTTGACGATCTTGAAGTAACCGCCACCCGCCAGCTTCTTGAACTTGACCAGCGCGTAGTCGGGCTCGATGCCGGTGGTGTCGCAGTCCATCACCAGCCCGATCGTGCCGGTCGGGGCGATCACGGTGACCTGGGCGTTTCGGTAGCCATGGAGCTCCCCGAGGGCCAGCGCCTCATCCCAGGAGCGGCGCGCCGCGAGCAGAAGCTCGCCGGGGACCTGCTCGGCATCGAGCGGCACCGGCCGGATGCTCAACCCTTCGTAGCCGTCGGTCTCCGACCAGGCCGCGCGGCGGTGGTTACGGATGACCCGGAGCATAGCGTCCCGGTTGCGGGCGAAACCCGTAAAAGTGGAGCGCGCCTGCGCCATTTTTGCGCTCATGCTGTAGGCCTCGCCGGTCATCAGGGCGGTGAGCGCCCCAGAGACGCCCCGGCCGCGGGCGCTGTCATACGGCACGCCCATCACCATCAGCAGGGCGCCGAGGTTGGCGTAGCCTAGGCCCAGCGTGCGAAAATCATAGGACAACCGGGCGATCTGCCGGCTCGGGTACTGCGCCATGCCCACGCTGATCTCGAGCACGATGGTCCAGAGCGCGCAGGCGTGTCGGTAGGCCTCGACGTCGAACACGCCGGTGGCGGGATCGTAGAATTTCAGCAGGTTCAACGACGCCAGATTACAGGCGGTGTCGTCGAGGAACATGTACTCGGAGCACGGATTGGACGCGTTGATCCGCCCGTCGGCCGGGCAGGTGTGCCAGTCGTTGATCGTCGAGTCGAACTGAACCCCGGGGTCCGCGCACGCCCAAGCGGCCGCCGTGATCCGTTGCCAGAGCTCCCGCGCCGGCACCCGTTTGACCACCTTGCCGTCGGTGCGGCGGGTGAGATGCCAGCTCTCGTCCCGCAACATCGCGTCCATGAAACGGTCGGGAACACGCAAGGAATTGTTGGAGTTCTGGCCCGATACCGTGCCGTAGCCCTCGCCGTCCCAGTCGGTGGACCAGGTGTCGACCTCGAGCTCGGTGAAGCCCTGGCGCGCCCACTGCACCGCGCGCACGAGGTAGTTGTCGGGCACGCAGAGCGTACGTGACTCCCGGACCACCCGGCGAAGCTCCGCGTTGTGCCTCGCGTCGAAGCGCCGTGTGCCGTCGAGGTCGGTGTTGCGGCAGGCGACGAGCACCTTGTTGAGCTGGTCGTGGAGGATCCGGCTGCCGGTGACGAGGGCCGCGACCTTCTGTTCCTCGGTGACCTTCCAATCAATGAATCGCTCGACGTCGGGATGATCCAGGTCAAGGCAGACCATCTTGGCCGCGCGTCGGGTGGTGCCACCGCTTTTGATCGCGCCGGCCGCCCGATCGCCGATCCGCAAGAAGCTCATCAGGCCGGAGGAGCGACCGCCTCCGGACAGCCGCTCACCCTCTCCGCGGAGGCGACTGAAATTGGTCCCCGTGCCGGAGCCATACTTGAAAAGCCGGGCCTCACGGGTCCAAAGATCCATGATGCCGCCTTCGTTGACCAGGTCGTCGGTGACCGACTGGATGAAGCAGGCGCTTGGCTGCGGGCGCGCGTAGGAGGAGGTCGACGCGGTGACGCTGTCGGTGGCCTCGTCGACAAAATAGTGGCCTTGCGCCGGACCATCCAGGCCGTAGGCCCAGTGGAGCCCGGTGTTGAACCACTGGGGCGAGTTGGGGGCCGCGAGCTGCGCCGCCAGCATGTAGCGGAGCTCGTCGTAGAAGGTGCGCGCGTCTTCGTCGGTGCTGAACAGGCCGTAAGAGCGGCCCCACCACGTCCAGCAGCCCGCAAGCCGGTCAAAAACCTGGCGCGCGTCACGCTCTCCGGTGACCCGGTCGGGGGCGGGCAAGGCGGCGAGGGCGTCCGGGTCGGGCTCACGGCGGCACAACCAGCCGGGCACGCCGGGCTCCGCTACCGGCCGGGTTGCCGCGGGCACGCCGGCTTTGCGAAGGTACTTCTGGGCGAGGATGTCAACCGCGACCTGGCTCCAGCCGGCCGGCACCTTGACGTCGTTGTTCTCGAAAACCACGGTGCCATCGGGGTTGCGGATCTCCGAGCGGCGGGAGACGAACTCGAAGGCGTCATAGGGCGAGCTGAGGCCCTGAGTGAAACGGCGGGCAAGAAACACGGTTGGGCTCCGGGGTGGCGGGCTTCGAGCGCGTGGCTCGGTGGGGCGGATCGGGGATCAGCGGGCGGGCAGGGAGGAGGAGGAGGAGGAGGAGGGAGATCACAAATAGACCCAGATACGGCGCTCATGGGGATGAACGCCGTTCAGTGGGTGCCCGGGCGAGGAGCGCCGGCGGCCCCTCCTATTATGCCGACCGCCGTGTCGCGCGCAAGGGTGCCGGCACGCGGAATCCGCCGATCCGCCACTATGGGTTGTGGTCTCCTAATTCTGAAAGGCCCACATACGGTGTCCCCAGCTTATCCACAAGAGGTGGCGGGGTTATCCACAGCTTGTCCAGCGCCACGTCCGTGAGTGGCGTTGGCGTACTGCCCGGCGCCACCAAGCTCGGGCTCCGGCTCGTGACAGTGTGGGTGGCCGGCTGGGTCGCCGCCCGGCCGTAGACCGCGGTGGGCGGCGTCCAGGCACGCCCTGCGCCACGGGCGGCCTCGATCTCGTCGATGCGGCTGGCATCCAGGATCGAGACGAAGAAGGAGAGCCCGCTCAGCGCAGCGCCACCGCCAACCATGAACTGAAATCGGAGGTCTGCGGCGGTGTCCTCACGCTCGCGCGCGATCGCCGCGGCACGTTCGGCGAGCAGGATCCCGGTGATGCCACCCGCCTGGGTGACGCTGTAGGCGACCCCCCGGCCCGGATGGTCGCGGACATAGAGGTTGCCACCAAAAGGAAGCACCGCCGTCCATCCGGGCGCCGCGTGGGCCGTGGAGGTCAGGAGGGAGGAGACCAGGAGCGTGGGCAGAAAGAATCTGAGCAGCATCGACGTGGTCTAACAGGTGCGAACGGCCGCCCACCGCGCTAAGGCCCGCGCCATGTTTCGCCCGGTGCGCCTCTACAACACCTTGTCCCGCAGCGTCGAGCTGCTGACCCCCCTTCAACCTGGCAATATCGGCATCTACGTCTGCGGGATGACGGTGTACGACTACTGCCATATCGGACACGCGCGGGCGATGATGGCGTTCGACGTGATCGTCCGGTACCTGCGCGAGCTCGGGTACGAGGTCACCTATGTCCGGAACCACACCGACGTGGACGACAAGATCATCCAGCGCGCAGGCGTGGACGGTGTGCCCGCGCTCGCCCTGGCTGCCATGTATATCGCCGCGTTGGAGGAAGATCTTGACGCGTTGGGGCTCGCCCGACCCGACATCGAGCCGCGGGTCTCCACCCACATCCCCGATGTCGTCGACGTCATCGCTCGCCTGGTCGAGCGAGGGCACGCCTACCGGGCCGACAACGGGGATGTGTTCTTCTCGGTGGAGAGCTTTGAGGGCTACGGGCGCCTATCGGGCAAGAAGCTCGAGGATCTCCGCGCCGGTGAGCGGGTGGCGCTCGATGGCAACAAGCGGCACGCCGCCGATTTTGTGCTGTGGAAGGCGCGGGAGCGCGCCGAAGGCGACCTCGCAGAGCCCTCGTGGGAGAGCCCGTGGGGTTGGGGGCGCCCGGGCTGGCACATCGAGTGCTCGGCGATGGCGCGGCGCCACCTGGGGGACCGCTTCGACATCCATGGCGGGGGCATCGATCTGGTGTTCCCCCACCATGAGAACGAGATCGCCCAGTCCGAGGGCGCGACCGGCCTGCATCCCTTCGCGACCTACTGGCTCCACAACGGTCACCTGACCCTGGTGAATGACCAGGGTGAACCTGTCAAGATGTCGAAGTCGATCGGGAATGTGATCCAGATTCGGGATCTCGTCGCGCAAGGGCCTTGTGAGGCGGTGCGCCTCGCCTATCTCGACACCCACTACCGCTCGCCCTTGCCGTGGGCGCCGGATCGCTACAACATCGCGCTCTCCAGCTTGGACCGTTTGTATCAGGCGAAGGAGACCGTGGCCGAGGTGCTGGAGCTGGGCGTTGGCGCTCCGCCCGGGGACCTGGGGCCGGTCGCAGAGGAGGCGTTTGACCTGGCTTCCCGCTTCCCGGAGCGCTTCCACGAGGTGATGTCGGACGACTTCAACACCGCCGCGGCGGTGGGCCTGCTCTTCGAGCTCGTACGCGCGGTCAACCGTTTTGCGAACGACAAGAAGAAACGTGCGAAGGGGGCGACGGTGCTGGCGCCGGCGGCGGAGGCCTTCGGGTTGGCGGGCCGGGTCCTCGGGATCGGGGCGGCGACACCTCCGGCGTTTTTTGAGGAAGTGAAACGGAAACGTATCGGCCAGACGGGCAAGACCGTCGCCGAGGTGGATGCGCTTGTGGCAGCGCGCACCGCAGCGCGCGATGCCAGGGACTGGACCCGCGCCGATGCGCTTCGGAAAGAGCTGGATCAGATTGGCATCCTGGTGATGGACGGCGCGACGGCCTCGACATGGCGGATGAGGATCGGTGAGTGAAGGCGCGAGCGGTACTGGCGAGCCGGAACCTCCACAAAATTGAGGAGCTACGCCGGATGGCTCCGGATCTGGCCTGGGAGCCGCTGCCTGCTGAGCTCCCTGACCCGCCCGAGACGGGCGACACCTTTTTGGCCAACGCGATCCAGAAGGCGCGGTTTGTCTTTGAGGCGACCGGGCGGGCTGCGCTGGCGGACGATTCGGGCTTGGAGGTGGACGCGCTCGGCGGACGGCCTGGTGTGTTCAGCCGGCGCTACAGTCCGGAAGCGACGGATGGTGCGAACAATCGGCGACTCCTGGCTGAGCTCGGCGGAGTCACCGATCGTCGCGCACGTTATCGTTGTGTGCTCGCGTGGTGTGACGCGGCGGGCGTGGTCACCGCCGCCGGTAGCTGCGAGGGCATGATCGGTCAGGAGCCACGTGGCACCTACGGTTTTGGCTATGACCCGCTCTTCTTGCCAGACGCGACCCCCGGGCGCACGATGGCCGAGCTGTCACCGCCCGAGAAGGACCGGATCAGCCACCGGGGGGCGGCGTTAAGCGCGTTCTTCGCCGAGCTTCAACGCTGCCGCTGAGTCTTCTTCGAGGCGTTCGAGCGTCGCCGCGGCGCGGGCCATAGCGGCCGGTTCTCCCACCCGACGGGCGCGCCACAGCTGGTTGTAGGGTGTCACGGTAGGGGCCACGAACGGCACCAGGGTGACCTCGTATCCGGCAGCTTCGAGGCGGAGGGTGCGCCACGCGTGAATGAACCCGTCTCGGATGGGGTTCCGCACGGCCGCGTTCCGAGGCAGGGGTAGCCCGCGGATCAGCGCCTCCGCGTTGGGCATGAAAACGACCCCCGAACCGATACAACAGGGCACGAGGAAGATGTGGCGCGCGGCTGCCCGGATCGCCTGGGTAATCACGTGGTCACTCGCTGCCCCACACGCGTGGAGGGCTACGACCACATCGGGCGCCGGCGGCCACGCTCCCGGGTCCGCCACGTCGGCGGTCCGGAGATCGACGGGCCCGGGCCCGTCGGCGGAGGCTCGCCTGCAGGCCTCGATCCGGCCAGCGTCCCGGTCAATCACGACCAACGAGCAAGGCGCGACGAGCCGCTGGGCGAGCAGGCCCAGCGGGGCACGGCCCGCCGCCGCGTCGACGAGCAGGGTCTGGGGCCGGAGGTAGGGGGCGAGCTGACGGAGGAGAGCCGTGACCTCGACCGCCTTCTTCCGGTCCTCGCGGCGCAGCTGAGCATTATCCAAGAATAACGCTGACAAGGCCCGCTGCACGGTCTCTTCGTCGGGGGCGACGCTTCGGCGAGGCTCAGGCAATGGAGGCCTCAGGCAGGGGTGGCCTCAGGCGGCTGGTGACGCCAGCCGCACGGCTACGATGTGCTTCTGAACGGCCGGCGCGCCGAGCAGCCACCGCGAAAGAACTGCGAGATCCTCGTCGGCGAGGCCAGCGGCACGCCGCAGCTGCGCCGGGCTGAGCCGGGCCTCGATCACGTGCAACATCGCTTCGCGCAGCGCGCGCCTGGCCTCAACGGCCTCGGGGGGCTCGGCAAAACGCACTCCGCGGCGGCCATCGACACGGCGGGCCACCCACGTCGCTATCGGTACCCGGGCCCGGTCCGCAGCACGTTTCCACCGCTCCAGCACGTCTGGAGAGACGTTCAAGTTGAGCTGTTGCACGGGGGCCTCCGGACTCTTCACCATGGTGTCCTTGTAGCACAGGGCAGCCGGGCTCCGAGAGGTTCATTAGGGGAAACCCCCAGTCTGAGGCTCGATAGGGTCCGGATTCCGCCTTCGCTCGGCGGGCAGCGACGCCCTGGCGTGTCGCTGTCGCCCGATCGGGCGCGCCGCTGGCGGCGGTGCCGCCGGTTGGCGGGGGCACACGGATACCTGCCGGCTTGGTCGGTCTCGGTTAGCGGTGCCGTATGCTGCTGTTCCTCCTTGCGTGTGAGCCGATGGTCGACCCTGGCCCCGTGTTTGAGCCCAAGGCCCAGCCGGTGGCGGCCGCTGACCCGCTCCAGGAGGTATTTCGCGAGTTCGATGAGCAGTCCGTGGCGTCGGAGGCTCTGGATGGCGGCGACATCGCGCCAGGAACCGCCGTTGGCGCCGAGGTGCCTGTGGGTGAGATGGACACGGTGGGCGGCGCACCGGCGGTCGTCGCCGCGACCGCGGTGATCCCGGTGGTTCCGACGGTCGCGTCCACAGTCAGCTCCCAATTCCCGATCCCCGCCGCGTTGCGGCTGGATCCCTGGCCGGTGCGGGTGCTCGCTACGCTGCCCGGCGCCCAACCGCCGCGCGCGGTTTTCGGCCTGCCTTCGGGGGAAGAACGGGTCGTTTCGCCGGGCACCATGCTCGCCGACCAGGGGCTCGTGGTGATGAGCATCAGCGGGAATCAGGTGCAGGTCGCCCAGGTGAAACCCGCGGGCGATCACGCCGAGATCACGACCCTGGTGCTCGCGGCGCAGTACCCCACGCCCTGAGCGGCGCTCGCTGCGGCGCGTTGGGTGTCGCCGTGCTCGTAGACGACGAAGACGCCCAATGATCTGGACGTCGCGCGCGCGCCGGTCGCGTTGAGGCTCAACGTGTCAGGTCGAAGGCCCGCTGAAGGTCAGCCCGGAGATCGTCGACGTGCTCGAGGCCAACCGACAGGCGGATAAGGCCGTCCGCGATGCCGATCGCCCGACGTTTTTCGGGCTCGATGCTCGCGTGGGTCATCAGGGCGGGGGTCTCGATCAGGGACTCGACGCCGCCGAGGCTCTCAGCAAGCGTGAAGATCCGGGTGGCGGCGACAAAGGCGCGCGCGCGGTCGAGGCCGCCTCTCAGCTCGAACGAGATCATCCCGCCAAAACCAGACATCTGACGGCGCGCGATCTCGTGGTCGGGGTGGCTTGGGTGCAAGGGAGAGGCGACGGTCGCGACGTCAGGGTGTTGAAGCAACCATTCCACCAGCCGATTTCCGCTCTCCTGGTGCCGTGCCATCCGTACGCTGAGCGTCTTGAGCCCACGGAGCGTCAAGAAGCAGTCCATCGGACCGGGGACCGCGCCGATCGCGTTCTGGTGGAACTTCAACCGGGCGTAATCGTCCTCGTCGCTCAGCATGACGACGCCCCCGACAACGTCGGAGTGGCCATTGAGGTACTTGGTCGTGCTGTGAACGACGTAGTCGGCCCCGAGCGCGAGCGGGCGTTGAAATACGGGTGTCGCGAAGGTGTTGTCGACGGCAACCTTGGCGCCGACCGCATGGGCAGCGGCGACCACCCGGGCGATGTCGATCACCTTGAGCAGCGGATTGGTCGGGGTCTCGATCCACACCAGCCGCGTCCCGGGACGGATCGCGATCTCGGGGGGAGTGCTGCGGAAATCGACAAAGTCGAAGCTCCATCCTTGAGGACGGTAGACCTTGTCGAACAGGCGGTAGGTGCCCCCGTAGACGTCGTCGCCGCACACGACGTGGCCCCCGTGGGGCACGAAGGTGCGGACCAGCGTGTCGGTGGCGGCGAGGCCGGACGCAAAACTCAGGGCGTGTTTCGCCCCTTCCAGTGCTGCGAGGCAGGCCTGCAGTGCGCTGCGGGTGGGGTTGTCGGTGCGGCTGTATTCGTAGCCCCGGTGGCTCCCGACCTGATCCTGCGCGTAGGTCGACACCTGGAAGATAGGCGTCATCACCGCGCCGGTCACCGGCTCGGCGGGTTGGCCCGTGTGAATCGCGAGCGTGTCAAAGTGAAGTCCGTCAGTGCTGCCTTTCATGCGCGCTCCCGGGTGGCGATACTGGAGATGTAGTCGATGAGGTCGATGCGGGTGATGATGTCCGTAGGACGACCGCGATCCACGACCAACGCCACCTTGGCGCGCTTGAACAGCTCGGTGAGCACGCCGATGTCCGTCGCTTCGTCAACGGTGCAGTAGTTCGCTTCGACCAGGGGCCGGACGGAGCCGTCGCCCCGGGCGCCGGCGAGCGCACGTTCGAGGAGACGATTTTCGGTGACGATGCCGAGCACGCGCCCCTCCTCCAGGACCGGCACCTGCGAGATGCCGTGGAGCTTGAGCACCCCGATCACCTCGGTGACCCGCGCGTCGGCGCCGACCAGCGTGAGCTCGCGGCGACCACGGCGCTCCAGGAGGTCTTGCACCGATCCGAAGGCGATCTCCGGCTCCAGGTAGCCGTTGTCTCGCATCCAACCGTCGTTGTGCACCCGACTCAGGTATCGGGACCCGCTGTCGGGCAGCACCACGGCTGCGCGTGTCTGGGGGTTGCCATGCGCGGCGAGCCACTTGAGCGCGCCCGCCACCGCGGCGCCGGACGAAGATCCACAGAGTAGGCCCTCTTCTCGGGCGAGACGTCGCGTGACGGTGAAGCAGTCGCGGTCGTTGACGCGAACCACGTCGTCCACGACCGTAAAATCAAGGTTCTGCGGTAGGAAGCTCTCGCCGATGTCCTCCACGCGGTAGCCATGGGGTTGGGTGAGCTGCCCGGTGTGGAAGTAGTCGAAATACACCGACCCGACCGGATCGACACCGACGATCTGTACCCGTCGGTCCTGCTCCTTGAGGTAGCGTCCCGTGCCGGTGATCGTCCCGCCGGTGCCCAGGGGCACAAAGAGCACGTCGAGGCGCGACTCAAACTGTCGCCAAAGCTCCGGGCCAAGCGAAGCGCGAAAGCCCTCGGGGTTGCCGGGGTTCTGGTACTGATTGACGAACACCGCGTTGGGGGTCTCTTCGGCGAGGCGCTCCGCGGTCTTGTAGAAGGAGCGGGGGTCATCGATCGGCACTTCGGTGGGGCAAGTCAATACCCGCGCACCAAAAGCCCGAAGTATTGCCCGTTTTTCCTCGGGCGCCTTCTCCGGCAGCACGCAGAGGAGCTTGTAACCGCGCACCGCAGCGACAAGCGCGAGGCCCGCGCCGGCGTTGCCCGCCGTCGCCTCGACCAGGGTGCCTCCTGGCTTGAGCATGCCGCCCCGCTCGAGGTGGTCCACCATGCTCGCGGCCGCTCGATCCTTGTTGGATCCGCCCGGATTGAGGTACTCCAGCTTGGCATAAAGCGAGCCGGGAACACCGATGGGGACCCGGTTGAGACGTACGCACGGTGTCTCGCCGATCGCGTCGAGAACGTGTGGGGCAAGCGGGCGCATGGACCTCCCGGGGGGGCGCCGCGGTATCACGAACTCTCCGCGCGGGCTCCTTCCGGACGGACGACTCGTGCGTGGGCGTAGGATGTGGTACCATATGGGCTGGGAGGTGCGCTCTGGCGCGTTCGTGGCGAATCGACGGGGTACTTGCCGAAGGATCGTCGGGGCCGGTTTACCTGGCGGCCAGCACCGGGGGCGCGTTCTCTCGTCCAGTGGTGGTCAAGGGTCTCCCGGGTAACCATGATCCCGGGCGGGACGCGCGCCGGCGACTTCGGGCGCTCGGAGATACCGGGAGCGCCCACATCGCCCGCGTGGAGGACGTCCTCCCGCTCAACGGCCGCTGGTCGGTGGTGATGGAGTACATCGAAGGCTTGGATCTCTCCACGGCCCTCCGCGCGGGTCCGCTGCCTCCGCGCGCCGCCATCGCGGTGGTCCAAGCGGCCGCCGAGGCGCTCCACGCAGCCTGGTCCGCCGGAAAACTGCGGCTGACCCACAGGAACATCTGCCCGGGCAACCTCCGGGTCACGGTGAGCGGCGAGGTGAAGCTCCTCGACTTCGGCCTGCGGCCGGACGACGCTGAGAAGTCCCCGTCGATGAGCCGGATTCCGTACCTTGCGCCCGAGCGGTTCGACAGTCGGGCCACTTCGGCCTCCGACGTGTACGCCCTCGGCGTGGTGTTGTTTGAGCTCCTGATGGGCCAGCCTCCCGGGCCGTCCGCGGCGTCGCCCGAACGCCGTCCTCCAGGGGTAGAGCTGAACGCCCAGTGGAAGTGGCTGCGCCAGTCGAGCGTTCCCCTCTACGACCTCATCGTGGATATGTTGGATCCCAATCCCGCCGCGCGTCCGAACGCGGACGAGGTGGCGAGCGTGTTGGGTCGGATCCGTGCGCGACTGCTGGGCGATACGCTCGAACAGTGGGCAGCACGCGCGGTGTCGGAGATGATGGCGGCGACCACCGTCGCATTTGCCCCCGGGGTGGGCACCCTCCTCCTGGAGACGCCAGCCGCGCCCGAAACCGAGCCGGGGGAGCGCGGGCGGGCGACACGGCCTTTGCTCGTCGCGGGGGGCGCGCTGGCGGTTGGTCTCGGCTTGATCGGGGCCGCTGGGCTCGCGCTGGGGCTCGGCCTCGCGTTCGACGCGCCGTCGCCAAGCGTGGCGCGGGCACCGACGGCCGCGGTGGCGGTCGGATCGCCCACCCCTGTCGCCAGAAACCCGGCGTCTACAGCGGCCCCGGTGTCGTCAACCACAGCTGCGTCTACTACAGGCGCTTCGGTGGCGCCGAACGCGGGTGTTCCGAGCGGGCCGGCTTCGACGGCGCCGAGCGCGACCGCCTCAACCGCTCCCAGCTCGACGACCCCCGTCCCGAAAACGGACGCTTCTACCCCCGCTGCTCCGAGCTCAACCGCTTCGACTACGACGGCGGCTACCCGTTCTGCCCCGACCAGCCCGGCGCCGGTCCCGTCGGGGGCCGCGTCCAAGTCCGCGGCTCCGGCGGAGGCCTCCCGGTCCGGGAGCCCCACGACAGCCGCTCCTTCGGCTTCGAGCGCTTCGGCCTCCAAAGCTGCCACGGTGCCTGCGGTGGCGCCCGCCAAGGCCCCGGCCACCGCGCCGGATCCGCCTGCCCAGCCCCAGCCGACGGGGAGCGGCACGCTCACGGTGGTCGGTGATGTTGGCAGCGTCGAGCTCAGCGGTCCGGGCGGCCGGGCCTCACCGGGAAAAGTCGCAGCGGGGACCTGGACCGTGTCGGTCACCCTGACCAATGGTCAGCAGGTCAGCGCCAAGAACGTGGTCGTGTCGGACGGCGCCGCGGTTACCGTACGGTGTACGGTGGCTTTTGGCGGTCAGTGTCGGCCCCTCTGAACGTTCCCGCTCCGCTGTTCTGTCGCGGATCCGCCGGTGACGATCTCGGGGCGGGGCGTGCCTGAGCTTCTGCACGCCGGGCCGCTCGCTGAGGCGTCGCACGTTGCTCATGACTGCGCGTGGCCCGGTCCGCTACGCCCCGTGTTCGCCGCGCCCCCTGCGCCGCCTCATGCAGGGGCGGTGGACGCCGATCCAACGGGGACCTGGCCCAACACCCTGCCGGACGGCCACTTTGTCCTGAAGTGGGGCGACGAGGGCAACGTCGACGCGGCGGACGCAGGCATCGTGCTCGATGCCCTCGGGCGCGCGTGGGTCGCCGAGGTCGAGGTGCTCGGCTACCCGGAGCCTTACGGAAGTGACACCTTCCTCCTGGATGTTTTCCTGGGCGACACCGGCGATGGGCTTCCCGACACCTTCGGCGCACGAGGCTACGAGGGCCGGTACGAGGATGGGCGGCCCTATATTGTGCTTCATCCTGGACTTATCGAGGAGCGGAAGCTGTTGGAAGTCACAGCGGTCCACGAGCTGTTTCACGCGCTCCAGGACAATGCAGGTTCCGACTATCGGTTTGCGACGGATAGCCCGAGCGGCTTTTGGTACGAGGCGACTGCAATGTGGATGGAGCAGGTCGTGGTGCCCGAGACCGACGACTGGTACCGCAGCGTCTGGGCCTACGCGAGCACCATCCGCGAACCGCTGCGCGCGAGCTTTCCGGTCGATAACAGCGCCCGAGGAAACAGGGCTTATGGCCTTGCTGTCCTGCCCTGGTTCCTCGCGGAGCGCCTGGACGATGACCTCATTCGCGCCAGCTGGACTACCGCGGGCGAGCCCGATGTCCTGGTCGTTCTCGCGGCAGAGCTGGCCGCGCGGGGCGAGGACCCCGACCAGGTCTTCTCGGATTTCGCTGCGAAAAATGCCTTCTGGGACTATCCGGATCGTAGCCAGATGTTCAGCCTCGTGGACGCTCACCGGGACCACGACGGCGACATGTACCGGCGCGAGCCTGCCCTGCCTGAAGCGCCCGTGGTCGTCCCGCCTGCCGAGGGCCCGGCGGAGGGAGGCACGGTCTACGTCCGGGTGCCGCTGTCGGGCTTCGAGGAGAAGCTGGCGATTGAGGCGGAGGGTGATGAGTTCGGCGACGCGGGGAGCACGGCGCGGTGGGATCTCCGGGTGGTGCTCGGAGACGGCGAGGACCCGGCGCTCGTGTACGCGGAGCTGCCCGTCTCGCGCGGCGTACTCGCGGGTGAGCTCGAGCCGGGAGGCTTGAGGGTGCTGGTGCTCGCGGCGACGGTGTGGGGACTGGGAGAGGGCGAGAGGGCAGGACTCAGGTACACAATGCGCCGGATCGTTCCCGAACCCGTCACGCTGGCGGCGGCAGGCGCCTACGGTGGGGGCTGCCGGAGCGGAGACGATGCCTCTACCGGCGCGGGGCTGCTGATCCTGCTCGGGGTACGCCGACAGCTAGGGCGGCAGCTTCGCCGCCAGGAAATGGAGACGACGTGCGCCGGGTCCTGAAGAGCATGGTGGTGGTACTGGCCTTCTTCCTGCTCCTGGAGGGTGCCGCCGCGGTGGCGGAGCGAACGCTGATCCCGCGCCATCGGACCATTCCGCTCCCGCGCCCCGGCGTAGAAGATCCTGAATTCAGTGGGAAGATCACGGCCGCGCGTCGGAGCCTGGAGATCCCTCTCGCCCAGAACGAGTCCGGGAGTTGGACGTTGGCGCCCGCATCCCAGACCGTCGAAGGGGGCGTGCTCACGCGTATCAACCGGCTCGGGCTTCGTGGTCCAGATCCGGTTCCCAAAGAAGATGGCGAAATACGTCTGTTTTCTCTCGGAGACTCATCGGTGTTCGGCTATGGCGTACCCGAGCGCGACGTGTTTACCTCGGTCGCTGCCCAGGCGTTGAGCGCGCGGTGGTCACGCAACGTGACGGCGTGGATCGGCGCGGTGCCCGGCCATTCTTCCGAACAATCGCTCCAGGTGCTCCAGGAGCACGGCGCGCGGTACGCTCCCGACTGGGTGATCATCGCCAACCAGTGGAGCGATGTCTTCTTTCAGGACAAAGGCGCCCGATTCGTTGAAAAGGCCGCTGGACCGATGCGCACTTTTGCCACCTACCGGGTCGCGCGCCTGCTCTTGAGCCCCTGGCTCGCGGCCCGGCGGGTCCGTTTCATCGACGGCGGGGGCGACATCGGCAACGCGGGGAACAACCGTGTCCCCCTGCCGCGGTACCTGGACAACCTACGGCGTTTGGGTGCGACGTCCCGTTCTCTCGGCGCACAACCTGCCTTTCTCATCCTTCCCGCGCCCCTCGATCTCGACGAGGTCGCGCCCCCTGAGGCGGTCGTCGAGTATCGGGCCGCAATGCGCCTCGTCGCCGAGGAGCTGGACGCGCCGTTGGTCGACGGGCCCGAGGTCTTCCGGGATCCTGTGGTCACACTCGGTTATTTCCTCGATCAGGTCCATCCCAGCGAGCCCGGTCACCACCTGCTCGGCGAAGCGCTGGTGGAGGCCCTGGTGGCCCGCGGGCCCTGAGCCGCGGCTCTGGCCAGGGCGGCGGACGGCGGTCGGGCGCCGCGAGGGGCTGGCCGCGTTAGTGGCGTAGGTGGAGGCGGAGTGGCAGCACGCCAGATCGAGCTGGTGGTACGACGACCGGGTGTGCCCGAGCGGCGTTTTGCGCTTTCGCCGGGCACTCTCGTCCTCGGCCGCGCCGAAGACAACGACGTTGTGTTGTCCGATATCGGCATCTCGCGCCGCCACGCACGTATTCACATCGGCGGCGAGGGCATCGTCGTCGAAGACATCGGGAGCGGCAACGGCACCTGGTACCGCGGCAAACGGGTGTCCCGGCAGGTGGTGGGCGATGGCGACGAGCTCACGATCGATCCCTTCACGCTGGCGTTTTCGCGCATGGGCCCTGAGTCCACCGGAGAGATCACCCTGCCCGAGCCGAGCCTCGCCGCAGCGCCGGGGCAGGTCGCCCGCCTCATTGTCACCTCGGCCCACCGGATGCCGCGTGATTATGTGCTTCACGCCAATCGAATCACCACGCTCGGCCGCTCGGACAAGAGCGATGTGGTCCTGCCGGAGCCGGCCTCGTCGCGTGAGCACGCGGAGATCGGCGCCAGCCAGGGCCGGTGGTGGGTTCGCGACAAGGGAAGCTCAAACGGTACGTTTGTGAACGCTGCGCGGGTGCGGGATCGGATCCTGGGTAACGGGGATCGGATCCGAATCGGCGCGGTAGAGCTGCAGTTTACGACCGACGCCGGGCCCCGCCCGGATGCGTTTGATGACGACCCGGCCACCGCGGTGCGCAACAGCGCCCAGGCGGCGGCGCCGACCCAGCGGGTCAAACGCCCCAGAAAGGCGGCGCCCGGCTTCCTCGACAACGTCTACATCCGCGTGCTGCTGGTCGTGGTGCCGCTGGTCATGCTGGTGGGCGGGCTCCTCATCGTGCTCCTCGCCTTCGGGATCTACTACGCGCGTGGCGGACTCTCGGCGGCCCCGCGTGCGCCGGTGGAGCCTCTGGCCCCGAGCGCGGCGGTCGGGGCGCTCCTGGGAAAGGGGGACGAGGCGGCGAAGGCCGGGCGGTGGCCGGAAGCGACGGACAGTTATCTTGAGGCGGTCAAGCTGGATCCTTCGTACGGGGAGGCGCGGCGGCGCAGCCACGGCGCGGCGGAGTCCATGGTCTGGTCCGCGGCGGGGGTCGGCCTGACTCCCCCGGTCACCACGCCGGCGCCGGCCTCTGCGCCCCGGCAGGTCGCTGGAGGAGCGCCGGTCGAGCAGGAGGAGCCGCCGCCGCCGGTGCCCGTGGTCAGTGTACGAAACCCGCTCCAGGGCAAGATGGACGCTGCCAACGCCGCCTATAATGAGGGTCGTACAGCTGAGGCGCTCAGGATCTGGGAGGAGGTCGCCAAGACGGATGGCGGAGCGTTGGGCGCCGAAGCGGAGGAGCGGGTGCGCCGCGCCCAGGACCGCATGAGCGCGGACAGCGCCAAGAGCTACCGGGCGGCGAGCGCGGCCCTGGCGTCGGGGGACAATGTTCGAGCGCGAAACCTGTTCAAGGAGACGCTGAAGCTCAATCCCTACCACGCCGACGCCAAAGCCGACCTCCGCGCCGTGGATACCGCTCTCCAAGAAGAGGCGTCAGAGCTCTATAAAGAGGCCCGGCGCCTGGAGGACATCGAGCAGGTCTCGGTGGCCAAGATCATGTACAAGAAGGTCATGACCCTGACGGGGAGCGGCACGGAGCTCTACGACAAAGCGGCGGCGCGCCTCGCCTCTTTGCCGTGACCGTCACCTTTGGAGTCGTCCTCGGGTGGGGGCTCCTCGGCTGCCCCCACACGGGGGCGCCCGCAGTGTTCGAGACCCGCGTGGTCGACGCCGAGGTGCGAGGTGTGCTGGAAGCCGCGGCGAGCTCGCTCGATCCTCTGGAGCGTCGAGAGGCGCTGCCGGTGTTGATCCGCCTCGAAGCTGCACCTGCGGGCGGCACGTGGGGCGCGCGCGGCCGTTATGACCCGAGCTATTTTGTGCGGCGGGCGGTAATTCCAGCGCTCGGACACCGGGCTGAGGCGGAGGCCGACACGCTCCTCGAGGGTCTGGCTCGGGAGACCTCGCTCGAGCCTTATACGCGAGGTCTGGCAGCCTTGGAGCTGTCTTTTCGTGACGCGGCACGCTGGCGGGCCCCCCTCGCTGAGCTCGCGGCCGCCACCGCCGCCGACCCGGAGCTCTTGTTGCTCGCTGCGGCCCATGCGGGGGACGCCGCGGCGCTGGCGCGGCTCGGCGAACGGCTCGCGACGGGGGAGCTCCCGATGGATCTCAGCCTGCCGCGGGCCCTGATCCGCTGCCGGCTCCCGCTTCAGTCGAGCCTCGCGGCGGCGGTCGAGGCGGTCGAGCCGCCGATGGCGCCTTCGTTGGCTGCGGCATGGTGGGTCGCGGATCCCGTCGCGGCGCGGCCCTGGTTTGTGGCGGCGCTCGCGGACCCGGACGAAGACCTGAGCATTGAGGCTGCGGAATGGCTGGTCGAGCTGGGAGCGGCGTCGCCGGGTCCGGCGGCGTCGCCCGTCGCGCGCGCGCTCTTGGACCTGGCGGACGCCGACACGGCCGAGGCGATCCGCGCCGCGGAGAGCCCGGATGGGGACATCCGTCTCGCGGCGACCCGGGCGCTCGGGCGGCTGGTTCAGGCCGAAGGCCGCGGCGGTGCTGCGCGAAGATCGCTGGAGGACCTGGCGAGCTCGGGGGCTCTGCCTGTGCGCCTCGCCGCGATTCACCAGTTGGGGCGGGTCGGTGGCAGCGAAGCGGTACTTCGTACCTTGCTCCGTGATGAACAGCCTCGGCTTCAGGTGGCCGCCGCGGTGGCGTGGGTGGGGCGCTGAGGTCGCGCGGGCCCGGCGTGTGGGGATGTGTGGTCGGACAGGTCGACGTGCTCGGGACATAAGGAGTGCGTTGTTGGAGCTGTCTTGTCGTTCGCCGTCCTTCTCCTCGCAGCGTCCCCCGCATCAGCCAGCGACCTGACCTTCGTCTGCCCGGGGGTCGAGTCCGCCGCCGACGCTCACGCCTGGTCCGAGGTGGGTCGCCTCGGCGTGCTGGACCGGATGGAGGGCATGATGGCCATGGCTCAGGAGCACTTTGAGCCTGGTTGTCCCTCGGTTTGGAGCGAGGACGGGTTGCCCGAGGGTGCCATCGTCGCTGAGTCGTGCACCACCAGCGCGGGCGTGGCCGTGTCGGTGGCGCAGTCGGTCGAGGCGGGCGTCACCAGCCTGGACGTCACGGTGTCGCGGGCGGCCGGCGCGTGGACGGAGCTCAACTTCGCGGCCCGGTTTGCGGGCAGCCGCGATCCCCTGGCGGGCCCGGTCGTAGATACCCAGGCCTTCGAGGCCTCGTGGACCGGCACGTTGGATCCGGCCTGGCCGGAAGACGGGCGGGCGCGGGGCTCGTGGTCGTACACCGCTCAGGGAGAGGGCCTGGACCACCGCGTGGTATTGGCGGAGACCTGGGCCGACCCGGAGTGTCGGTGGAGCGCCCATGCGCTGACGGGGCTGGTGTCGGCCTGGGATGTGTCGATCGCCTCGCCGGCGGGGAACCACCGGATCTCCGTGTTGGCGTCGGCGGACACCGATGGCTGCGCCGATTCCCGCTTTGATCTCACCGAAGCGGAGGTCGACGCCGAGGGGTGGGGGACCTGCGCGGTGGCGGACGCCGACGACGACGGCTTCGGCGCGGAGTTCGACTGCGACGACCAGAACGCCGCGGTGTACCCGGGTGAAGACGGATCCTGCGCCCCTCTGGGCGCGTCCTTCACGGAGTCGGCGGCCGACGATGCCGGCGACTGGGACCGTGCGGCGGCGGAGTCGGTGCTGTCGGAGCTGAGGCTGTCTGGGTTGGGGCGGGAGGCGGAGGTGGTAGAGGTGCCACTCGGGGAGTGAGGGAGCTCCTGGCCTCTGCGGTTCGCCTGAGCGTGCCGGCGAATCGGCTTAGGTCACGGGCTTCTCCGTCTGATATCACCCGGCGCCCCCATCCCTGCCGAGCGTTGAAGCCTCCTCTCCCGTCAATAGAGCAGGCAACTCTGACGCGCCTCCTCCCACTCCTTCCGTCCGGCGTCCCACGCCGTGACCAGCTCGCGCGGGCGAATCCGGCTCTCGAGCGCGACTCGCGCCTCCGACGACCCAGTGAGCAGATCGATCGCGATCGGCGTATCGACAAATTCGTAGGTCTCGGTGCGCCACCGGAACTGGTCCGGGGCCGCGCGGAGCGCCGCCTCCAAGGTCACCAGCCCCAGCAGGTAGCTCTCCATCGCGTATCGATCCTGGACGAAGATCTCCACCCCATGGCAGGGTATACCTACGAATTTCTGGAAGCGGGGTTCGAAGGTGGCCGGCCGGAATCTGACCCCGGCGAGCCCGTTGTCCAACGCGCCCTGGCGGCAGAGGCGAGCAAACTCGTTCGGCTCGAGCCATGGCGCGCCAAGCAGATGAAAGGGCCGGGTCGTTCCGCGGCCTTCGGATAGGTTCGTGCCTTCAATCAGGCACATTCCCGGGTAGATCGCCGCCGTCTCCAGGGTGGGCATGTTGGGGGACGGGAAGACCCAGGGCAGGTCCCCGTCGTCGTACCAGGTGGCTCGATCCCAGCCTTCAACCCGGATCACCTCCACCTTGCAGCGGATGTTACACACGTCGCGGAAGAAGATCGCCAGCTCGCCAAGGGTCATGCCATGGCGTACGGCGAGCGGATAGGCGCTGACGAAACTCTCAAATCCCGGCTCGACCACGTTGCCCTCCAGGCTTACGCCGTCGATCGGGTTGGGCCGGTCGAGCACCACGACCGTCGTGCCTGTGGTGGCCGCCACCTCCATCATGTAGCCCAGCGTCGCCTGGTACGTGTAGTATCGGCTCCCGATATCCTGAATATCAAAGAGGACGACGTCGAGATCCGCGAGATCCGCTCCCTTGGGTCTGAGCGACGCGGCGTCGTGCCCGTACAGCGACACCACCGCCGGCGCCCCCGCCTCCACCGCGATCATGTCCTGGGCAGTGGCGTGCAGGCCGTGCTCGGGCGTAAATATGCGAACTACCTGGATATTGGTGGCGCGCAGGCGATCCAGCAGGTGCACCAGTTCACGGTCCACGGCGGTGTGGTTGCACGCCACACCGACCCGCTTGCCCACCAAGGTGTGTAGATCGTCAAACAACACGTCGAGGCCCGACCGCATGTGCGCGCTCCTGACCCTGCGGATATCCTGCGCGCTGGGTGAATGCCGCTGATGATGGTGTTGGTGCTGCTCGGATGCGACGAAGGCCCCACGGGTGCGTGGGCGCTGGACTACGCGGGCCAGCCCGATTGCGTCAGTGTGGTAGACGCGCCGGCGTTGAATCCGCCCTTTACGGTGGAGCTGTGGGCCAGGCTGGATCCTGAGGCGGCGCCGGCCGAGCGGCCGCTGTTGTCCTGGCAAGGTCTGGTCGAACTCCGCTTCGACGAGCAGGATATGCTGGGCGTGTACCTGGAGAACGTGCTGGTGAGCGCCTACGCCGTGCCGTTGGATCGCGGGGTCGACCACCACCTCACTGTCACCTATGACGCGGCCGATCTGCGGCTCTACGTGGACGGCGCCGTGGTCACGCTGGCGGCGATTGAGTACGACGGAACGCCAGGTAGCACGCTCTATATCGGCTGCAATCGCGGCGCGGAGGCCTTCTGGGGCGTGCTCGACGAGCTGCGGATCTCGAGCACCGCGCGCTACGCCGACACCTTCTTGGTGCCTGCCGACCCTCACCAGCCCGATCCCGACACTTTGCTGCTCTTCCCCTTCGATGAGGGGGAGGGCGAGACCGCGACCGATCTCGTGTCGGGCGTCGTCGCCACGGTCGCCGGGCCAACATGGATCTCTGGAAATTTGGGGAAGAAGCCGTGATACTGTTCATGGCAGCGTTCGTCGCCTGTGACGAGCCGGAGCCCCTGCCCGAGGGGCCCAAGGTGCAGACCCTCCTGGGAGAGGCGGTGGGCGTTCGTTTTGTTGGGAACTGGACCGCGGCGCCGTGCGGTGCCCGCAACTACGCGCGGAACATCCGGTTTGACAAGAACAACCAGTATGCAGCGATCGACCTGGTTTCCCCGTGCCCCGCGGGGGGCACGTGCGTATGGTCGGGTATGGTTGGGTACGCCGGCAGCTGGACGGTGGTGGACAACGAGCTGATCCTCAAGGAGATCCACGCGCCAGGGGCTCCCGGGTCGCCCCATCCGCAGCGCTTCCTGGCCGCGTTGGACGGTAAACTGATGGAGGGGGACTGCCCCTATGTGGGGGGGCTCACCGTTCCGGATGGCTACACCGAGAGCCAGGTCACGCCGCGGGCTCCCGGCGCGCCCGTGGTTGACCCTGCGGCCCCGGCCGAGGCCGACGAGGCGCCGCCTGCCTCGCTCATGCCGCTGCCCGACGCCTCCTCCACCCAGCCCGCCAAATAGCCGCGGTCGCTCGCGTTTTCGATGGACTCTGCGGCCAGCGATACCCGCCGGCTACGATTCGGATAGGCTCCGCGGGAGAGGTCCCGATGTGGTTCCTGGCCGCGTGTGCCGTCGTGCTGGATCCCGGCGCTGAGCCGCCCGCAAATACGCTCGCGGGTGAGCTCGTGGTGAGCGGGGTCGACGTACCGGGTAACGCCTACGTCCTGCTCTATGACGCCGCGGACCCGCCCCCGCCCGCCGGCACGGGGAGACCGGTCAACTTTGCGGCGGTTCCGCTTGAGCAGTTCACGGGTGACGGTGTGGGATTGCAGGCGGCGCCCTGGCAGATTCCCGGCGTGCCCGACGGCGCGTGGTTGGTCACGGCGCTGGTGGACCAGGATCTCAACTTCCACCCCTTGATCGGCACCAACAGCGGTGCGACCTGTGGCGACGTGGTGGGCGCCCACCTCGCGGACGCGGTCTCGGGGGAGGTGGCGACGGTCACGGTGTCGGGCGGCGAGCTGCTGGACGACGTGACGGTGGTCGCCGCGTCCAAACTCCCGGTGCAACGTCCGGTGTTCACCAGCAGCGCCCTCACGGTCTCGCGCACCGAGACGGAGCCACAGCTGGTGACCCTGAGCGCCAGCCCCGTCGCGGTCGCCTACAGCGAGACCGTCGCAATCCAGCTTGACGGCCCCTATGACGGCGTAGATCCCTGTCTTACCGCGTTCCTGGTGGAGGTGCTCGACGCGGACGGGGACGGCGCGCCCGACCCGCACCCCACCGAGGCGTACGCAGCCCAGGGCCTGCTTGATATCTGGCCAAGGATCTACCTCTCGTTCCTGGAGGCGCCGCCGGGAGAGTCCTACTCGGCGGAGCTCCCGATCTACCCTGACTTTGTGGTGAGCGGGCAGGTGGGCGTCAACACGCCGGTGCTCCTCACCAGCCTCAACCTGCTTTATGTGCCCGCCGCCCTCCACACCACTGGCGTGGGCACCGCGTCCGAGTCCGAGAGCACCCTGACCGGCGGTCAGGTCCCCACGGGGAGCTGGGCGATCTCGGTGATTTCTTCGACTGGTCAGACCTGGACGGTGCCCAACGAGGCGGCGGGGGGCGTCTCGCTCTCCGCCGACTTTGATCCGGCGAGCCAGGGAGTGGCGTTGGTGGTCCAGTAGTGTCGCCTGGAGCGCCGCGCGGCGGAGCCGGGGCGCTCGGGCTCCTGCTCATGGTCACACTTGCGGCATGTGACAATCGCCCGCCGTTGGCCGAGGAGGTGACGCCTGCACCGGTCACGCCGGAGCTCCCGCTCTATGAGCAGCTGTACACCGGCGAGTACGGGCCGGAGGCGGAGCGCCGCGGAGATCGGGTCCGGATCCTGGTGTGGCTCCGCGCGCTCGCCGCCCGGGAGGACCAGCTCGATCTGTTGGTTGAGAGTAGTTTTGCCGTACATGAGGGGCTGGCGGAGCTCCGACTCCACCAGGTCAAGCGTGACCAGGCGGAGCTCGCCGAGCTGGGCCCGACCTACGAGCGGCTGATCATCGCGCTCGCGGCGGGTGAGCCCGATCTGGCGCACCGGGAGGAGGCGCAGGCGGCGTTGTCGTTAGCGCACACTCGGCTCGGGCACCCCGAACAGCGGCGTTGGAAGCTGGTTCGCCGCGTGATGGCGCGCGCCGAGCGGTGGGTGGAGGGCCTCGACGTCGCCCAGCGGGACGCGATGCGGCACGCGCTCTTTTTTCTCCGTAAGCCGATATCACCGGGTATCGCTCCGGAATTCTACGAGGGGCTCGTGGGCGCGGCGTGGCGCGCAGGAGACTTCGGCTCGATGGAGCGCGTGCGCCAGGGTGCCGTGGATCCCGGTTCGTTGGACATCGGCGGATTGTGGATGATCAATGGGGCGGACGAGACTGCGGCCGTCTCGGGGCTGCGCCTCCAGGTCTTGAGCGCGCTCGCGCTCGCGCACCCCGGGCTGATCCCGGCGATCGAGGTGCTCCTCGGACGTAGGGCGCCCCTCGATTTTTCGGAGCTCGAGCTGCGCCCCACCACCCTTCCGGTGCCACCGATGGAGACCGGCGCCCCCCCCGCGCCCGTCCCGCCACCCCCTCCATGAGCGGCGCGCGGACCTGGGCAGCGGTGGCCGCGATCTACCTCGTCGGGACGCTGGTTTTCGCCTGGCCGCTGCCCATGTACCTCCACACGCACGTTTGGGGGGACCGTTTTGACGCCTGGACGACGCTGTGGCTCATCGGTCACCTCGCGGATGGGTTGCGCGAAGGTACGCTTTCGGCCGAGACCCAAGCCGTGCTCTACCCCATCGGCTACAACCTCTGGTCATTCGGGCACGCCGCGCTCCAGGCGATCGGCGCCGGCCTCGTCGCGGTTGGGGTACCGCTGGTGCTCTCGTATAACCTGCTGTTTTTGCTCGCCTTCTGGACGAGCGCGCTCGGGGCTCACCTCTTCGGCACGGAGCTCTCCGGTCGCCACTTGGGCGGCTGGGTGGCGGGCACCGTTTTCGCCACCAGCCCCTACCTGTACGGTGAGGGCGCAGCCGGCTGTATCGAGCTGGTTGCTGCCGGTCTTCTGCCGCTGTTCGCGTGGGCCCTCCTCCGGCTCGCGCGGGCTCCGGGGCGGCGGCGGCTGGTGGTGGCGGTGGCCTGCCTTGCGATCATCGGTCCGTTCAACTGGTACTATACGCTGTTCGCGGGCATGTACGGCCTTGGATTTGCTGCGTGGATGTGGCTTGCCAGCGAGCGACGGGCGGCCCTGTGGGTGCTGGCGGCCCTCGTCCTCGCCGGAGCGGTCGATGCGCCGTTGATCCCGATCGTACGGCGCGAAACGCCGCCTCGCCCTGAGATCCCTGCCGCGCTGTTCACCGACCCGGACACCTGGGCGGCCTCCAACAAGCTTGCGGACGGCGAGACCGCGCTCGACTCGCTCACCGAGGCGCAACTCGAGCAGCATGACGCGCTCCAGGTGATGCGGAACAGCACGGATCTCCGCTCGCTGCTCCTGGCGAGATTCACCGTCAACCCGCTGAAGAGCACCCCCGGCGCGCTTGCCTACGTGGTGGGCCTGGCGGCGCTGGTCGCTTTGAGAGGCCGTGGTCTCGGATTCTTTGTGATCGGCGCGGGCGCGACCGTGCTCACGGTTGGGCCGTTCTTGATGGTGGACGACACGCCGCCCCTACCCGACTGGTCGGCCAATCTGCCGCTCCCCTACTGGTTCGCCTATACCTACTTGCCCTTTTTCTCCAAGGCCTACCGCCCCTACCGCATCGGGGTCATCACGCTCCTCTGTTGTGCGGCCCTCGGCGCGGCTGCGATCGCCAACGCGGCGCCGAGCTCGGGTTCGAGGGGACGTGATCGGCTGGCGAAAGCTATGGTCATCCTGCTTTTTGGGGTTGGGTTCACCCAGCCGTTCTGGTCGGGAGACCAGCCCGCCCTGCGCCCGCTGTCCGACGCCCGCCCGCCGGCGATCTACCAGGAGCTTCGCGCCGCACCCCCGGGTGCGGTGATCGAGGTTCCTCTTCAATATCAGCCGCTCACGGTAGGAAACGCCCGGTTTCATTACTACCAGCTCGCCCACGGCCACCCATTGCTCAACAACAACCAGCTCATCCGGCGCCCGGACCTCCTCGCATTCCGGGAGTATGTCGGTCAAAACTCGGTCTTGCAGGTGTTGATGGACCTGGCCCGTCGGCCGGCGCCGCTCGAATTCAAGGCAGAGGACGTCGCGAAGCTGTACGACGAGGGCTTCCGCTATGTGGTGGTTCATCCTACGGTTCCCGAGGATGCGGTGCATCTCGCGGGCGCCATGGGTGACGCGGATCTGGTGGGTCAGCCCGCTATGGACATGCTCCGCGGCGTGTTTGGGGCGCCCAAGCTGGCAGATGAGGAGACCTGGGTGTTCGAGCTTCCGGAGGCGCTGCCGCCGGGGACCCCGACCCGTTGGGACGAGAGTCGGGTGGTCGAGGTGCCGTTGACCCTCGATCGTCGGCGGTTTGGGCTGCCGGTCGTGTTGCACCCTGGGGATCGGCTACCGGTGTGGAAGGGGGAGCCGGCGGCGCGCTCGTTGAGTTTCTGGGCGCGCCCGGTGTCGGGGGGAGAAGGGCTGGTGGTGGAGCTGTCGCCGGAGGTGGTGCCAGTGACGTTGGTGCCGGGCTCGTGGCGGTGGATCGAGGTGTCCAAGCCGGGAGCGCCGGAGTTTGCGCTGGGAAATCATGGGGACACGCCGGTTGAGTTCGAGATCACGCGACTCCAGGTGGTGCTGCGATGAGCCCGGCGCGCGGTCTGGGGGTGCTGTTGACGCTCCTGGTCGGTGCGGCCTGGTACAGCGAGGTGGCGCCGAGGTTGGGTCAGGCGTTGGTGGACTCACGCGCGAATTCACTTCGGTCCTTGACCGCTTCTGACCTTCGATTCGGACTGGATCGGCTCACACGGAGCCGACCTGACCTGGCGCCCAGCCGCCGGGTCCGGAGCGCCGTAGATACGATATTGCGGGAGGGTGAGTCGGCAAGAAGGCTCGAAGATGCCTGGAATCTGACGGTCGCGGACATTTTGACCGACGCGCAGCGGCGCCAGGCCGAGACGCTGGAGCCGGGCCTGCCGGAGGTGGTCCGGAGCGACGCGGGTCAGGTGATGGAGCCGGAAATGCCCGCGTTGGCCCTTCAGATCATGAGGCAGTACGGCTATCGGCTGGTGCCTTTGCCACCCGTGCCCAAATCGGATCGTTGGGCGGGCCGCACCCGCCGGGACCGGGCGCGTTTCTTGCTTGCGTTGGTCGCGGCGGACGTCCTCCACGAGGATCAGGCGGCGATGGTCCTGACCCTGACCCTGGTCGCTCTCCACGCCCAGGCTGACCGGATGCGAAATGAGGAACGAGCATCTGCACTTTTAGCCGAGTCGACCCGGGCTGCTCTTCGGTGAGCTTCGTTAGAGACGACGGTCGCCGGGACGCCTGGAGTGGCGCTGGGGCCAACGGACCGACGAAGTCACTCACCAGCCCAGCTGTTTGAGCGTCTCCTCCGCGACTTTCCGAACGCGGGGATCGGGGTCCTTGGTCAGCCCCTTGACCACGTTGCCCATCGAGGGGCCCGCCACCTTGGCGATGCCCAGCAGGGCCGCCTCCCGCACATCAGGGTGCTGATGGTGAAGCAAGGAGCGGAAGTTCGTCGCCGCCGCCTTCCACCCGGTGACGGTCGCGATCCGGCAGCCCAGCACCACCTGCTCCGGGCGTCGGTCGATGAACATGGCCCGCACCTCGGTCCGGCCCGGATCATCGAGCGCAAAGCCTGTGAATGCGACGATCGCCTCTTCTGTCCTGCCCGCGTGCAGGAGCTTCCAGGGATCGCCCTCTGTCGCCTGGCTGTCACCCGAAGGCGCCGATGCGGCGGAGCCTGCGGGCGGGACGGAGCCCGACCCGGCTCCGGTGGCTGGGGCCGGCGCGCTCGTCGGTGGCGCCGCGGTCGCAGGGAGCTGCTCCACCTCCGCGCCGAACACCGTGTCGGGGAACGCCCGACCGAGCTCGAAGGCCAGGCCCATCACGTCTTCAGGTGGGAGATCCACCCGCGCGCGCGCCACCACTGCGCCGCCAGTGCTCACGGGCTCGACCCCCGGGGGCAGGCGGTGGATCTCCGCTGGCGTGAGTGGCGTGCCGCGGGACAAGGTGAGGAGGGTCATGGGGCTCCAGGGATGGAGTACCCTCTAAGCGACCCGCGCGGCTCAGCGCGACGTGTCGTCGACGCGGGACTCCCCAATCGTCTCGAAATCGTCGCTTTCACCTACCGGAACGACATATACGACCGGTGACGCCCCAGCCGGTCCCCCGGCTCCGCCCGGGGGCCCTCCGGCCTAGATTACGGACGCCTCGCCGGTCTCGCCCGCGGCCGGTGCCTCGACGGCACCCTCGCCCTCAGCCGGGTTGGTAGCTTCGGCTGGCGTCGCCACGGCGTCGGCCGCGTCGATCTCGCCCTCCGCCGGCGCTTCCGCCCCGGCTTCCGCCCCGGCTTCCGCACCCGCTTCCGGGCTCGCCGCAGCGCTCTCCCGGCCCTCCCCGCGCCGGCCGCCGCGCCGCCGCCGCTGCACGGTCTGGCCGGGCTCACGCCGGAGCCCGGTATCTACGGGCGTGACCCCTGCTGCCGCCGCCTCGGCCAGTTTCTGGAGCTCGATCGCCTTGCCGCTCTGAATGAGCTCGGCCATACGACCCACCGCCTCTTCATAACGTTGCCGCGACCGGCTGTTCGGCGGAGAAAGCTCCGAAGCACGCCGATAATCGCGATCTGCGATGAAGATGTGCCCCTGAACCTCAGAGAGCACGCCGCGTTGGAACACCGCCTCGTGGGAGCGGTGATCCAGCTTCAGAGCGCGCTCCAGGCCCTCGTTCGCCTCGATGAAGCGGCCGAAACGAATATCGAGGCGCGCGCGCTCCACGAGCGGCATCGGAGAGTTGGGGGAGAGCTTGTGGGCGGCCTTGAGGAGCCAGTCGGCGCGCTCGGGGTCGCCATCACGGTTGAGCAGGAGCCGGGCCAGGTAGAGGTTGGCCAGGTAGTTGGCGCGGTCGATCTTGAGCGCCTCTTCGAGGAGCGCTTCGGCTTCGGCCAGCTTCTCGCCACGCTCGGCCAGGAAGGCCCCCAGCCGGGCCATGTGCAGTCCGTTTTCAGGGTCGAGCCGCCGCGCCTCGGTGAGCATCTGCTCGGCCTGGGTGTGGAAGTCCGGACCACGCGAGAGGTAGATCTCGCCGAGAATGCCGTAGGTGTCGGGCATCATCGGCTCCAGGCGCATGGCCTCCTGGAGGTGCACGATCGCCTCATCGCTACGGCCGAGATCGAGGTAGATCCCGGCGAGCCGCCGGCGCATCCGACCGCTTTCAGGCCAGACGAGCACCCCGCGCTCGAGCGCCGCCGTTGCGCGGCTACGACCCGAGCTCTTGAGCAGGTGCCAGGTCGCCTCGGCGTGGAAGGCCTCAGGCGTCGGCGCAAGCTGCTCCATCGTCGTGAAGACCTCGGCGATCGCTTCGTTGGCGCTGCGGGCGCCAACCATCGCCTCCACCTTCATGAGCTGCACCTCGGTGTTGGCGGGATCGAGCCGGAGGGTCTCTTCGATCCGCTGAGGTGCCAGGTCGGGCCGGCCTTTCTTCGAGCGCAACATCTCCCGGATGGACTCCAGCGCGGGATCATGGTCGGGGTAGGGCATCCGGTAGCGGTTCCGGATGTGGTGCGAAGCGTAGAGGAGCCGGTTGCCCTCCTGCGCCAGCGCCAGCTCCGCGACTCCCGCGGCTTTCGCAGCGCGGGTGTTGTACAGGTCACCCAAGCGCTCAAACACGCCGAGATCGCCGACTTCCCGGTCGTGAAGGCCCGCCTTGATGATCGGGTGTACCGACCAGGTACGCTCCCGCTCTTCCGCGGTGCTGTCGAGCAGGCCGCGCGCGGCCAGCGCGAGCCGAAGCCGTCGATCCACGCCAACCGCGTCGCAGTCTCCTACGGTGAATGGCAGGCGGAAGTGGGCGAGGGTCGCCAGCGCGGTACGTTCATCCTCAGGAACCCCCTCGAGCGCCTTCAACACGCGCTTGCGGAGGGTGTCCAGGTCTCCAGGCCCGTCCATCTGGAAGAAACGACGGTTTTCCATCAATTCTTCGCGGTGTTCGGGATCGCGTACCGCCACGGCGAAGAGCCGCGCCGCAAACGGATGGCCGTGAATCCGGTTGATGATGTCCCCGTAGTGGGCCCGCGGGAAATCTTCGACCCGATAGGCATCGAAAATCTCGTGGAGATCCCGCGCCTTGAGTCCGCCGAGCTGGAGGATCGGCAGGCCCACGCCCTCACCTTCACGGTAGAAGCATGGCTTGATCGTGCTCAGAATCACGATGCGGAGCGCGGAGCGACAGAGGAGCATGGCACGGAGGAGCAGCTCCAGCCTTCCTTCACGGTGGAAGGTGCCGTCCCGGCGCATCACGAATTCGAGGCGTTCGATGACCAGCACCTTGCCGGCGAGGCCCTCATGGCTGAGGCTCTCGACGGCGAGCGCGGCCAGCGCGGCCGGCGTCGGGCGCGAACCTGGGTTGTTCAGCGCCTCACCCAGGCGCTTGTCGCCGACCTCGGCGCAGATCGCCGCCAACCGGCCGTAGAGCGAGTCCGCCTCGGCGCCCGCACCGAGCACAAAATCTGGGAGTCGGGTCAGCCCGGCTACGGTCAAGGCGCGCTCGGTGAGCCAACGTTTCCCGATGCCCCATGGCCCGGAGACCACCACGGGGCCTCCCCGCTCGAGCCCCGCGGCGAGGGCGGCCAGCTCTTCCTCGCGGCCGACGAAGGTGCTCCTCGGCGCTCCCGCCTTCTTCTTTGGCTCTTCGACCACCGGCGCGGGCGCCACCACTACCGGCGCAGCGATGGGCACCGGCAGGGTGAAGAGAAAGTCCTTGGCCCGCTTCTTCTCATGCTCCATCTTGAGGAGCCGCAGATTCTGGGGCAGCAGGAAGGGATTGAAGCTCCGCGCCACGACGGTGAGGCGTGGTTTATGGGCCGCTGCGCTCACGATTTGCGATAGGGCGGTGAGCCCAGCGCCATCTGCGGAGTCGATGTCGATGAGGCAGAGCATGCCGCCATCTTTCGCGAGCGCCGGCGCGAGGCTGGCGGCGCTGAGCGTCGTGACGGGCGAAGGTGCATCTCCGCTCAACACAACCGCGGGGATAGCGGTACGACGGCGAACCTCTCCGACCGCTTCGGCGTCTTGGAGGGCACGGCTACCAAAAACCAGGATACAACGGCCTTCCTGGATGGCGAGCTCGACGCGATTCATGGTCCCAACCTCACTGCTTCATTTGCCCAAAAACGGGCGCCCCTCCTCCCCGGCAGGAAGGGGGCGCGGCGTGTATCCGAATTTGTGGGAGCGGGGGAGGGTCGGAAGTGTGACGGACGTCAAACGGCGCGCCGGGCGCGAGGGCGGGGTACGTGGTGCGTCCCGCCTGGAGGTCACCTGCGCCCGCGAATCCCCCGCTTGAGGCCCCCTGACCTCCGTGGTTTGGGCCAGCGGACCGCGCCGGGGTGCCGCGGCGCGCGCCCGGCCCGACGGCCAGATCACTCAGCCCAAAGCGAGCCCCTGTCGTGGACCGACTCGGATTTCCGTCCCTGACCCGTCTCCGGCCACTCCTTCTCCTCGGCCTGCTGATCCTGGCCGGAGAGGGAGCGCGACGAATCGTTGCTGGAGAGATCCTCGGGCCGGCGAGCACCCGCGCCTCCGACGCGCTGCCGCTCTACCTCTCGGCCGGCGCGGTCAGCCTTGGGCTCGACCCTACCGAACAGTCCGCGCTCGCGCGCGTCTACGACGAGCGGGGACTCCAGATCGGCGCCGCCACCTTCTCAACCTTGTACCCTGCGACTGCCGGAGCGTTGCTGCGTCCTGCCGCGGCCTTGGATTGGGACCAGTTCTCCATGCTCTGGCGTTCACTGTTGCTGGTGTCGCTCGGATTCTACGGCGTCGCGGCGGCGTGGTTGGCAGAAGGTAGCCGGATCGTGCGTTTGTGTTGGGGCGCGGGTGTCGCCGCGCTCCTGCTCTGGCACCCGGTGAGCGCCGAGTGTGTACGGTTGGGTCAGGTCAACATGCTGCTGGGAGCGCTCTGTGCGCTCGGGATCGCGGCGGTGCGGCGCGGCCCCGAGTGGGCGGCGGGTCCCGTGCTGGCGGTCGGCGCGCTGATCAAGCTGGTTCCGGGTGCGTTGATCTTCCCGGTGCTCGTGACGCGGCGCTGGCGCGCGGCCGTGGGCTTGGGGCTGGTGGGGCTCGCGGGCCTCGGGCTCTGCCTGCCCACCGTGCCGATCAGTCGGATCATCGAAGGTATCCGGGGAACGCTCGCGTTTCAGGGGGCTATCGACCCGGACTGGCTCGTTGGCCGGAGCCTGGCCCCTGGCTGGATGAGGTGGCTGGGTTTTTTTCGGCATGAACCGGCACAGTGGATGACCCTGGGCGCCGCGTTGCTGCTTCCGGCGCTACATCCGTCGCGTGAGGTTGTCGCGGCGGCGATGGCGCTGTTGTGTGCCTGGCTTGGTGCTGATGCATCGGGGTTCCACGTGCTCTATGTGCCGCTGGCCTTTCCTGCGCTCATCTACCTCGGTGTCGGTTCGCTCTTCCGTGTCCTGCTCGTGGCGTTGCTGTTCTATGGGGTCCCCCAGCTGCCCGGTCTCGCCGCGGAGCCGCGAATGGTGCTGGTCGGCCTCGGCTTGTGGCTGGCGACGATGGTCCAGCTGCTACGACTCGTCGGCGCTCGCCCCCGGTCGGCGGTAGGGCGCGATCCGGTGCTCGGGCCCGCGCTCCCGACCCTCGCCGGGCTCGGAGTCGGCTGGTTGTTGGCGCATACCTGGCCAGAGGCGGGCCCGGTCGCGCCGCCCCTCGCGGAAGGCCAGACCACCCCGGAGGGCCCGGGTTTCATCCGCGCGTCGGACCGGGTGCCGGGCTTGGATCGCGCCCTCGGAGCCGGCCTCGATCGTCCGGCTTCTACACTCGCGAAGCCGGGGACCATCCGGGCGGTGCAGCTCTACCTGCGGCGCGCTCCGCTCCTTTGGGGGGAGCTCGCCGAGCGCTATCCGGCCCGAACGACGTTGATGCGTGCTCGCGCGTCGGCGGCGCCCGGGGGCGAGCTCCGGGCGCTCTCCGGGCGTGAGGTCGGTGCGTGGCTCCGAGAAGAGCAAGCTACGGTCGAGCAGTTACAGAAAGACGGGTTGGAGCTGGGTGTCCTCCCCTCGGCGCTCCAGGAGGCCCTGTCGTCCGGGCTCGGGGACCCCAACCTGTCCGTGCCCGAGGTGCCAAACCCGCCGGGTTGAGCTACGCCAGGGCCCAGGGTGGGGCAAGACCGTGACAGAGCTCGGAGCGCAGTTTGACTCTAAGTTGAGGATCTACCTGGTTATCCAGGTGGCGGCGGTGCTGGTGGCGACGGTCGCTGGCCTGGTCGTGCTGCCTCTCTGGGTGTTTGTCGGCCCGCTCTGGGCGCGCGCCTATTTCCCCACGATCAAGGCGCGGCTCACCGACCGTGCGCTGTTGTATGAACACGGCGTATGGTTTCGCAGCGAGATGAGCATCCCGCTCGACAAGATCCAGGATGTCTCGCTCCACCACGGCCCGATCCTCGACTACCTGGGCCTCGCCTCGTTGAGGATCGAGACTGCGGGCGGGCAGCCCGGATCCGCGGCAGCGCTGCTCGGGGTGAAGGATGCCGCCCAGTTTCGTTCGGAGATCCTGGCACGTCGGGATCGCGTAACGGTCCGGGACGATGCGGGCGATGAGAGCGTCGAGATTCAGCTGTTGAGGGAGATTCGTGACAGTCTCGCGCGGATCGAAGCCGGGCTCCGATGAGGGCTCACGTGTGGCGTCCCTGCGCCTTGGGCGCCGTAGGTTGGGCGCTCGGCGCCGCCGTCGGATGTGATCGCGGCTGGCAGACCGTCGATCGGGCCTGCCCGGCCGTCTCGGACTTCGGCTACGCCGACCCTTCTCTCGCCTCGGTGGAGGCGTTCACCCGCGCCGCCTGTTATCGAAGCTTGCTTGGCCTCAACTACGCGGGATTGGATGTACAGGTCGAGGCTGCCGCGCAGGCCCACGCGGAGTACATGAGCTACGCCGGGGCCCTGAGTCACTCCGAAACAGACGCGTCGAACCCATACTATTCGGGCGAATCCGCCGCTGAGCGCGTCGCGGCGGCGGGCTACGTCGACGCGCGCCTCGTGGCAGAGGTGCTCGTGACCACTCCGTCTACGTCGACTGCGGTGGACGTGTGGATGAACTCGGTCTACCACCGAATCCCGTTCACCATGCCCGAGTGGCTTGCCGTGGGGGTCGGTCAGGCCGACGAGTACGTCGCGATGACCGTGGTCGCCCGGGTTCCTCCGGAGAGCGATCTCGCCGTCATCTATCCGGTAGACGGTCAAAGTGGCGTGCCAACCACATTTTACTCGGATAACGAGGAACCGGACCCGGCCCCCGACGCGGACGCGGTCGGCTCGCCGGTGACCGTCACGGTCAATGCCCGCGAGACGCACGCTAACAGCGGCAACGTCTACGACTTGCAGTTGCGGTCGGCCTCCTTCACCGGGCCCGACGGCGACGTGCCCTTTCTCTCGCTCGAGCCCGCCACCGATCCGACCATGTTCAACACGGTCGCGCTCCTGCCGGAGGCGCCACTGGAGCGGCGGACCGAATACACGGCGACCTTCGATATCAGTTGGACGGGCGGCCAAGAGACGCTGAGCAGCACCTTCAAGACCGAGTAGCGGGTCCGGTCCGTCCCGACCGGCGTCAGTTCAGGGTCAGCTCTGCCGTGCCGAACTGGACAAAACCGCAGCCCGCGCCGTTGGGCTCCGACTCGGTGTAGGTAGGCGTGATGGTCTCGTTCAGGAGCTCCA
Source organism: Deltaproteobacteria bacterium (assembly GCA_947486185.1). GTDB lineage: Bacteria > Myxococcota_A > UBA796 > UBA796 > SXON01 > CANKTH01. Next base: position 60,059 of record CANKTH010000001.1, on the reverse strand, counting down.
CTCCGTCCAAGAAGATGACCACGTCGAGCTCTTCGGGGGCCTCTTCCCAGACGTTGATCGCCGTGATCGCCGTCCCACCGCTGTCGAGCGTCAGGTTGAGCACCGTACCGCTACAGGTCACGGTGGTCCCGGGCAAGGTCACCGAGCAGAGCTCGCCGAGCGCCTCGACCTCATAGAACCCGGGGTCAAACCCGGAACTCTGGACGGTGATGTTCGCCTGATCGGGGGCGTAGAGCGTGTTGCACACCCGCCCCTCGCAGCCGCTGAGCGCGATGATCGATGCGGACAAGCTGAAGAAAATGGCAGAAGTGAGCTGTTTGCGCGACATGTGGACTCCTTGCCGCGGACCTATGCGAAATTCGGGCCAGCGACACGGATGAGGTAGAAGTGGCGGAGTTCGCGCTCCGTCAGGGCCAGGTTGGGACAACCGTGACGCAGGTGTCACGCCCTGCGAGCACGGCGACGGTCGGGTGGGGGTCATTGCGTGATAGGTCTTCGCCGGGCGCAGGCGGCGGGATGGATCGGGGACACGGCATCAGCGAGGGCGAAGCGACCAGGGTGTGGGTCCGGGTCGCCCTCAACAGTTTTGGGGGTCCCGCCGGGCAGATCGCGGTGATGCACCGGATCCTCGTGGACGAGCTCCGGTGGATCAGCGAAGCCCGCTTCCTGCACGCGCTCAACTACTGCATGCTGCTCCCCGGCCCTGAGGCTCAACAGCTGGCCACCTACGTGGGCTGGCTGCTGCATGGCCCGCGCGGCGGGCTGATCGCCGGCACCCTCTTCGTGCTGCCGGGTTTTGTGTCGATACTGGTGTTGAGCTATCTCTACGTCGCGTATTCGCAGATCGTCTGGGTGGCGGCTGCGCTGTTTGGCGTCAAGGCGGCGGTGCTCGCCGTGGTGGTCGAGGCGGTGGTCCGTATCGGGAAGCGGGTACTGGTGAACCGGGTGATGTTTGGTGTCGCCGCGCTGGCGTTCGTCGCGATCTTTTTCTTTGCGGTGCCCTTTCCCGCGGTCGTGGTCGCCGCGGGGGTCCTCGGGCTCGTGGGGCATTCGCACCCGGCTTTCCAGGTGATCAAACCCCGCACGGCGCAGGACAAGGGGCCGGTGGCCCGCCTCGACGCGTGGCTTGACGCCCACCCGGCGCCGTTGCCGACGCCACGTCGTAGCCTTGGGGTGCTCAGCCTTGGTCTCGGCCTGTGGCTCGGTCCTCTGGTCCTGCTGGGCCTGATCCTGGGTTGGGAGCACACGCTGGTGAAGATCGGGGCCTTCTTCTCCCAGGCCGCCGTGGTGACCTTTGGAGGTGCTTATTCCGTTTTGGCGTATGTGGCGCAGGAGGCGGTCGGGCGCCACGGCTGGTTGACCGCCGTGGAGATGTTGGATGGACTGGGCATGGCCGAGACGACCCCCGGTCCGCTGATCCAGGTGGTGCAATATGTCGGATTCATCGGCGCATGGCGGGATCCGGGAGCGTGGCCTCCCTGGCTCTCTGGCCTCGCCGGAGCGGTGGTGAGCACCTACGTCACCTTTGCGCCCTGTTATCTTTGGGTGTTCCTCGGTGCGCCCTACATGGAGTGGCTCCGGGGGCGCGCGGCCCTGACCGCCGCTTTGTCGACGATCACGGCGGCGGTGGTCGGCGTCGTGCTCAACCTCGCCTTCTGGTTCAGCTTACATGTGGTGTTCACGCGTGGCGCCGAACGTTCGGGCCCGCTGGGCACGCGCCTGTACCTGCCCGAGCTGGCCTCGCTCGACCTGTGGGCGCTCCTCATCGCCGCTGGCGCGATGGTGGCGATGTTGCGCTTTCATGTTGGGATGTTGACCACCCTCGCCGTCAGCGCTGCCCTGGGTCTGCTCCGTACCTGGATGTGAGCTTCGCTCAGCGAAGGTCGGCCGCCCGGCGACGGAGGGACAGCGGGAGAAGCAGGAGGGACCACGCCCAAGAACCGAGCCCCTGTGGGCCGCTGGCGCAGCCGCAAGCCGCGGGTCCCGCAGCGGGCGTCGCCTTCGGGCTCCCAGCATCTTCGGCGCTGTCGCCGTCCTCTGGGGATGGATCGTCGTCGTCGTCGGTGCCCGGCGTACTGTCCTCCGGAACTTCTTCGGAAGACCACGGGTATTCCAACCCGCCCTCCAAGACCGTGGCCCGCGCGAGCTCTGCCAGGCGGGCGGCCAAGGCCGCGTCGAGGTCGGCCGGGCCGGGGAGCGCTGTCGGATCTTCTCCTGTCAACGTGGCATACAGTACACACGAGGCCAGCCACGTGCCCGCAACCGAAGGGTGGGAGCCATCGGCCTCATACAGGTCGGTGAAGTCGGTACCGCTGTGGTACGCCGCCTCGAAGGCCAGGCCGACAGGCGCGATCCACACCGGATGTTCGGGGGTGGACCAGGCGGCCTGGTAAGCCAGGTAGCCCTCCTTCAGTCGAGCTTGCATGGTCAAAAAGTCTGGGTAGAGGGACGGATTTTGTGCATCGCCGTCCCGCCGGCCCCAGGTCATCATGAGTACGGTCCGTCCTCCCCGGGCGACCACCGCCTCGTTGAGCGACCGACCGGCCGCGTTGCTGTCGATCCACGTGGGATCCGTCTGCGGAAAGCCAGGGATCTGACTCTGATCCTGTAGAATGGCCCAGTCCCAACGCTCGTCCGCGCCCAGCGCGTCGTACCAGGCGGTGCCGACCGTAGCGACCGAGTCCGCGTGGGTACGAAAGCTGTAGCCGGCGTCGGCCAGGAGCACGGTCTCGCCCTTGTCGCCGAGGCCGGCCCTGAGGGTCTCGCGCAGCGCGAGATCCAGATGATGTTGGAACATGTAGCTGTTTCCCAACATCACGATGTCTGTGGCCATAGCGGAGGCGAGCAGGATCACGAGCGGCATTCCCGGAACGTAGCTCATCGTGGCGCGCACCCGCCTCTGCCACGGGGTCGCGTAGTGGGCCTGCCTGCCGGATCGCCCGCCCGAGTCGGCGCCACGCGCGGATCGTGATAGCCCCGCCGTTCATCGGGGGCACCATGCGGGTCCATGTCTACTTACGAAGCTCGTTGTTCAGCTTGCCCGGCGCCCGGCGGCACGTCCCCGATCAGGCCATGGTGCTGGTCGGACAGCTCAAGGAGCAGGCCGGCGGCGGGATCACGGTCGACGTGGAGTCCTTCCTCGACGAGCGCGGGCGTGCTCTCGAAGGGGCTCCTCGTACCTTGATCATCCCGGGAAGCAAGATCGACCATCTCTGGGTCGAGCCTTCCTGATTGGAACTGGGAATGTGGTGGTTCTTGGCCTGTGCATCGCGCCTTACCGGCTCGGTGGTCGACGAGGGGGGCACGCCCGTGGCGGGCGCGGTGCTGGACGCTCCGGGCTGTGACGCCGTGACGGACGACAACGGTCGTTACTCGGTTTCTTGCCCGCCAGGGAGCTACTCCTTTTCGGTGAGTCACCCGGACACGCTGGTGCGGGTGGTGCCGATCGACGCGCCCCGAGGCACGTCGGAGGTGCCGACGGTGACGCTCGTCCGTAAGCCGGTTGATCCTGGACTATATGTGCATTCCAGTCGCGAGGTGCCTGCGTTCACCCGTCTCGGCCCCACCGCCCTCCTGCGCCGCGAATCCAAGTCAGGGGCTACCGCCCGGCAGAACTTTTGCGTCGGCGACCGCGTCACGTATAGCCTCGCGCCGAGCGGCGAGCAGGAGATCTGGGAAAACCGAGACGTTGAATGGCGTTTGTTCGCGCTGGACGCTGAGGGTTGCGCGTGGGAGGTGCAGAGCAGCGACGGCACCTGGTGGGAGGGCGTCGGTAAGCCGATCGACGCTGTACGCACCGAGACACGTAGCGAAGGGCGCAGCACCCATCATTACGTCCTTCCGGACGGCGACTACGTGTTCGCAGAGTGGTATGCGGGTTTTCTCGTGCAGGACGGGGAGAGCTACCGTGCTTACGGCCTGAGAGTGGGTCCCGCGACCCCTGGCTGATCACAACACTCCACCACGAGGCCTTGGCCGGCGGAGAGGTGAGTCTCACCTGAAGCGTCCGGCCACTCGGCGGTGAGCTCGGGCCCGATCGTACGTCCGGTACAGCTGGCGCGCGCCCTGACGGTGTAAGGGATCGACTCGGTGTCGTAGATCGCGGGGTTGTCACTGTTCTCGGAGTCGATCGCGCCGTCGAGCTTCACCGCGAACACCAGTGTGGTGGTGCCGTCGGGGTTGTTGGTCCAGATCGTAGGCTGCCGATCCGTGCGGATGACCTCCAGCTCTGCGGGGACCAGCTCGGTGACCATTCCGAGCGCAGGTTCCCGGCCGAGGTTGGTGGCCTGGAGCACCAGCTCTGCCTCGAGTCCGGGCGCGGTGGAGAGGTAGCCGTTGGCCCTGCCGACCACCACCGTGGGGTTCTCTGCGAGCCAGCTCCACACGTACTCCTGGGTGACGGTGCCCTCGTTTCCCCAGTCGAAATGGTCTTCGGTGCCGTCGTCGTCGGAGTCCTGGCGCCGATAGACGATGTCGAGCAGGGCATCGGGCGCAAGCGCACCATTGAAAGTGTAGAATTCACCGACCGCGGTGTATTGGTTGTGCTCGATGCAGTACCACGGCAGCTTGCGGCCCTCCCAGTCCCAGGCGCCGTAGTAGAAATAGACCGCGGCGCCGGGGCTCAACACGCTCCCCGGATCGTGGCCGGCGATCGCGTCTTGCGAGCCGTTGGACAGGAGCACGACCCACGCGTCGATACAGATGTCGCGGGAGCCGTGGTTGAAGATCTTCAGGGTGGGGCCCCCAGCCGTGTCAACGAGCTCCACGTCGATCTCTCCGCGAGAGGAGGCTTCGGCGAGGCTGATACACGTGTTGGGCTCCGGACAGGTCGGCGCGACCTGATCTTCTTCCGCCTCGTCGTCCGCCGCGTCGGGATCGTCGTCAGGCTCCTCCGTCGGTGAGATCGCTGCCCCGACCTTCTCGACCAGCCCGCCCAACGGCGTACACGCCGGCAGCAGCCCGAGCGCGAGCCACCGCCCGCGCAGCGCCAGCATGCCGCTCATCGGACGCTCACCGTCCCGCTCGGGAATTCGACCGAGAAGAAGGAGTGGAAGTCGTCGTCGCCGCTCAACACCCGCGTCTCCGTCTCGGCCAGGGCGCCGTATACGAAAACGTTGACGGTGACGCTGTTGTCGCCCTCGAACCAGTGGCCGGGGAAGTCGTGGACCCACACCTCGTAGGTGCCCGGCGCTGGCTCCCAGATGTTGATGTTCTCCGGGCCGGTGCCGGGGATGTCGTCGAAGTCAAGGGAAGGGTCGTCTTCGACATAGCTCGACGTGCCCCAGTCGAGTCCGCCGCCGACACAGTTCCAATAGAAACAGTCGCTCGACGTGTTGAGCTGACCACCGGGGGCCAGGAGGTGGATGTCCATGTCGTCCCCCGGGTGGCTCCAGAACAGCTCCACCCACAGGTTCTGGCCCGGTACGGCCTCGAGGCCCACGAGGCAGGGCTCGGATCGCAGCCCGCTCGCGGTGCCGACGATGAGTTGGGTAGCGTACGCGCCCGCGAGATCGGGGAGGAAGCTGCGGTTGGCGCCGCTCCCGCCGAGGGTGGCCTGCGAGCCCGGCGGGCGACGGATCAGGGTCCAGTCGTAAGTCACGATCTGCTCGCCGTCCTGGGAGTGGGACTCAAAACCCAGCCAGGTCGCGCTCTCCTGGTGAGCCAAGACCTCCTCAGGAGTCACACCGCAGACCGCCACGGGCAGATCGGCCGCGACGCCGTCCAGAGGCGCGAGCTGCGGCCCCACGCTGCTGTCGATCCACAGATCCGCGGCGTAGGTGCCCATCACCGCGGTGTCCCAAAACACGTCAACCTCGGTGTGGGCGCCGGGACTCAGGATCAGCGGCGTGGGCTCGGCGGATGCAATACGAAAGCCTTCCCCGGTGAGGATGTAGTTGTCGAGACTGAGCTCGGCCGTGCCGACGTTGGCGAGGCGGATGGTGTCGAAATAGGTTGGCCCCCCCTGTACGACTCCGAAATCGATAGCCATCGGATCGATGGTCAACATCGGCACCAGACCCTCACCGCTCAGGTCAACCACGCTCAGCGGCTGGTCGGGGTCGGAGCTCGGGATGCTGAGCTGGCCCATGTCGGTGGGTGCGTCGGGTTCAAACTGGATGAGAAGCTCCAGCTCCTCCCCCGGCGAGAGCGCCTCGGGGACCTCGGACACGATGGTGAAGGCGCCGCCTGACACCGTGACCGGGCCGAGCAGCAGGGCAACGTCCCCGACGCTCCTGACCAACACCGTCTCAACCCGCGTGTGTCCGTCCGGCAGGAGCCCAAACTTGACGCGGTCGGGCTCGACGGAGATACCCGCCCGAAATACGCCTGGATCCGGCACCTTGCCGTGGTAGCCGTATTCGGGGCAGCCAGCCAGCAGGAGCAGGAGGGGCAGGCGGAGCATCGACGGCCTCGTATCTCAACAGCGTAGCGCAGAGTGAAGCCGAAGGGGAACAAGAACTCGCAAGTCGGTGACTCCGACCGCCGGAGCCGCTCAGCGTTGCCCGAACAGCTCCTGCGCCATTCGGTTCCTTTGCAGCTTTCCAAGTGCATTTCGTGGGAGGCATCCGACGAGGACCACCTGCCTCGGACGCTTGAGCCCCGACAGCAGGAGGCCGGCTCGCGCCACAGCCGCGAGGAGCTCAGCCTCTGCTTGGGGACCGTCCACCTTCGCCCGGTCGGGCACGATCGCGGCTACCACGACCTCGCCGAGATCCTCGTCGGGGAGCCCGCAGCATCCGACGTCAGCTACGCCTGGGACCCCTCGGATCACCCCCTCCACCTCAGCCGGTGACACGTTGACCCCGCCGACGATCACCAGATCCTTCTTGCGCCCCACGAGGCGCAGATAACCTGCTTCATCCAGCTCTCCGGCGTCGCCGGTCCTGAACCAGCCGTCGGTGGTGAATGCTTCGGCGTCGGGGCGGGGATGATAGCCGTCGAACACCGACGGCCCCTGAACCTGTACTTCTCCCTCCGAAATCCGCAATGCTACGCCAGGGAGCGGGAGCCCCACCGTGCCCGCCCGCCGCTCGCCCGCGTAGGGGTTCGAACAGATCATCACCGTCTCAGTCATGCCATAACGCTCCAACACACGCTGGCCGGTGAGGCGGAACGCCTCGTCGGACACAGCGGCGCCCAGCCCATCCGACCCGCTCACCATCAGCCGTAGACGCCGAAAAGCGTCGGGCTGTGCCGCCATGGTGGGGATCCAGCGGTGGTAGAAGGTCGGCACCCCGTACACATCCGTAACGTCAGGAGGCGGGGGGGCTGGGGAAAAATGGGCGGATATCCTTGCCGACGCGCCGCGCAGCAGGGTGCCGTGCAGCCCGAGCACCAGGCCGTGGGTGTGAAACATCGGCAACATGAGCCAAAGGCGACAGTTGGAGTCGAACTGCCAGGCCTCGGCGAGGCTATCCAGGTTTGCGGTCCACATCCGGAAGGTCTGGGGAGCGCCCTTCGGGCGGCCGGTGGTGCCCGAGGTGAACAGCCACGCGGTCACGTCGGCGGGCGGGGAGGGCCAGGCCCGAAGGGGGGGACCGAGCCCCGGCTCCGGATGAACATCGAGCCCCGGGAAGAGGGAGGGGTCCTCGGCGATCACCAACCGCGGGGTGGCATCCTCCAGGATCGGCGCCAGCTCCACGGCCTTGTAGTGGCGATTGAGCGGCACCCGTACCGCGCCGAGGGCCATACAGCCCAGGTGCGCCAGCACCAGAGGGAGACCGTTGTCGAGCTGGATTCCGACCCGATCACCGGGTTTCACGCCACGTTCGTGGAGCCAGCCCGCGACACGCGCTCCCCCGTCCAACAGCTCCCCGTACGTGGTGCTCCGATCGGTGTCCGCGAAGTGGAGCGCGGGCCGATCGGGCGGGATCTCGAGGAGACGGGTGAGGAATTCTGGGCGGTCCATCGATCAGTGGCTGTGCCCGTGCTGCGGCGCGTAGTGGATCGCGACGATGCGGCCGACGACGGCTTCCGGCACCACGAGGTCTCGCGGCTCTTGGAGCTCGATCCGCCGGCCCACCCCCTGAACGATACGAATCCCCTGGGAGGTACGTACAAATCCTTTGGTGCGGATGCCGCGCCTGGGCGCCAGCCACTCGAGGAGCTGGTCGGGGTCGAGGTCGGCAGGGGGCTGGAGCTCTTCGTACCGGAAACCTTCGTGATGGTGGGGCTTCACCGCGGGGCGCCGCCGGGGACCCTCGGGGAACAGCGCGGCCGGGCTGACCTCGCCGAAGCTGGCGTGCAGGATCGGCACGCCCGGATTGAGGACCGAGAGCGCAGCCTCAAGCGAGGGCAGCGTGTCGGCGGGCACGAGATCGATCTTGTGGAGGACGAGAAGATCGGCTCCGGAAACCTGGTTTTCGAAGGTGTCCTCGGCGAAGGCTTCACCGCTTTGGGGATCCTGCAGGCGGTCGTGGAGCTGCCGCGCGTCCACCACGACGACGTTGGCCTCGTCGCCCACCCACTGGTTGACCGGGGGCCGATAGAGGTTGAGCTGGGTCTCGAAGGGAAGGGCGACCCCTGAGGTCTCGATCACGATCTGGTCGGGATCGACGGTGTTGCGGAGCTCCTCGAGCGTGTCGACGAGGTCGTCCGAGAGCTGGCAACACACACAGCCCCCCGCAAGCTCGATGAAACGCTGCTGGTCGGCGCCGAGCAGGGCGGCGTCGATGCCGAGCTCGCCGAACTCGTTGGAGATCACCGCGAGGCGAACACCGTTGGCCTGCGCGTGCAGCAGGAGCTTACGGACCAGCGTAGTTTTGCCGCTACCGAGGAAGCCGGAGACGATCAGGACCGCGACGCGGGGTTTCATGCCGCACAACTAACCGGTTCGGAGCGGCCACTCGGAGCGGCGCTTGCTGGGCGCCCTGCCGCCTGCTGGGTGGCGTTCCGGCCGTGATACACGGTCTGGGCGGAGGCGGCGGATTGAGGTCGTGGCGCGAGGAGCTGTACGACGGGGGGCTCCGTCGATTTGAAGCTTCGATAGCTACGCTTCAGCTGGTGGATGTGGCGCGTCGCAGGCTCGCGGATGCCCTTGGCGTGCCGGGCGGGACGCTCCCGATGGTGCATCGGCGCTGGTCGGCGGAGGCGCTCTATGCCGCGCTCGAGCCCGCCCGGGGGGCGCTTGCCGGCTGGCAGGCGATCCGGAGTTGGTCGGCGGCGTGGTTGGTCGGCCTCGGCGAGCGTGTGGAGGATTGGGTGATGGACCCCCCACGCCTTCGGGTGATCGCCCCGGGGGCCGGAGCGCTTCCCGCGGCGGCGCCGGCCTACTTCGCCCATCGTGACACCTGGTACGCCAACCCGCGCTGTCAGCTCAACGTCTGGATGCCGCTGTTCGAGGTCGGGCCCAATGACGGATTTCGGGTCTACCTCGACGCCTTCGGACAGCCGGTGGCGAACGATTCATCGCGTTTCAACTGGGCGTCTTGGCGCCTCGGTGGGTGGCAGGCGCCCGGCCCACCGCTCCGCCCCTATCCGCGACTCCTGGGGCCCGAACCGGCGGGTCACCACGTGGATGTGTCCGGAGAGTCTGCTTTTTTTATGGTCTTTTCCGCAGCTCACCTCCATCGAACCTTGCCGCGGCCGCCCGAGGCGGCGCACTCGCGGATCTCCATCGATTTTCGGCTGGTACACCGAGGAGATCACCGGGCAGGGCGAGGCGCGCCGGACCCGGACAACCAGAGCCAGGGTGATACATCGGCCCTGTATCAACCGCTCACGGGCTGACGATGAACAAGGAGCAAGACTGATGAACAGGAAGGCTTGCCGGGTGGGCATGGTGTTGGGCAAGTTCTTGCCGCCCCACTTGGGGCACCTGCACCTGGTCGAGTTCGGCCTCGAGCAGTGTGAGCGGCTCTATGTGGTGGTCGGCTCGCTCGCCGCCGAGCCGATCCCCGGAGCGTTACGGTGGACGTGGATGAAGGAGCTCTGCCCGCGAGCTCACGTGCTTCATCTGACGGATGAGAACCCACAGTATCCGGAGGAACACCCGGATTTTTGGGCGATCTGGCGGCGCAGCCTGACGGCCGTGTTGCCGGAACCGGTGGACGTGGTCTTCGCTTCTGAGGCCTACGGGCACCGGCTGGCCGTCGAGCTGGGCGCGCGCTTCTTCCCGGTGGACCCGGCGCGGGGCGCCCAGGCCATCGCGGCGAGCCGGATCCGGGCAGATCCGATGGGTTGTTGGCGATATCTTCCGCGCATTGTCCGGCCCTGGTACGTCAAGAGGGTGGTGGTCGTGGGGCCGGAGTCGAGCGGGAAGACAACGCTGGCGGCCCAACTGGCGGCGCGCCTCGGAACGGTCATGGTGCCGGAGTATGCCAGGACCTGGTTGGAGTATCGCCACCAGCAGGGACAAGTGGGATGGAGCGCTGCCGATCTGGGACCCATCGTCGCGGGACAAGCGGCGAGCGCGGCGGTGCTGGCGCGGGACGCGGAGCGGGTGCTGATCGCGGACACCGACCGGCTGACAACGCGGGTGTGGGCGGAGCTGAGCCTGGGTGCGTGTCCAGACTGGTTGAGGCAGGAGGCGGCGGCGGAGCGATACGACCTGACCGTGTTGTGCCGGCCAGACCTACCCTTCGAGCCGGACCCGGTGCGGTTTCATCCCGAACGACGCTGGGGCTTCTATCGGCGCCTTGAGGAGCTGCTGCGCGAGTCGGGCCGGCGCTACGTGGAGGTGTGGGGGAGCGGCGAGGAGAGGGGAGAGCGGGCGATCGCGGAGGTGGAGGAGCTGGTGCAACAATCCGCCCCCGCGCCTGCTTGACGCGTCCGGCGGGTTAGCCGCCCGCATGCCACGACCCGATCTGCACCTCGTCACCCCGGAAGGGTGGTTGTCCCGCGGCGAAGCCTTTGTGACCGGGCAGGGCCAGCAGCTCGCGGTGTTGGGCGGGATCCCGGGGGAGTCGTGTAAGGTCCGGGTGGATGCGCGCGGCGCCCACAAGGTCCACGGAAGGTACGTCGCTGCGGACGGCCCGCGATCCGCGGAGCGGGTGGATCCCCCGTGTGACCGCTACGCCCTCTGTGGCCACTGTCCTTGGATGCACCTCAATCCCGCTGGGCAGGGGCGCGCGCGTCGGTGGCTTTTGGAGCAGGCGTTGTCGTCGGCGGGGGTGCGCCCCACCCGGATCGATCCCCTCGTGCCGGCCGGGCGGCTGCTCTACGAGATCGACCTTCGGGCTGGACGATCCGACGAGGGCCACCCCCGAATCGGCGTGACGGGAGTCGACCACCAGCTCGTGCCGATTCCCGAGTGCCCGGTCACTACGCCTGGTCTCCGGGAGATCATGAAGATCGCCGCCTGGCACATGGTGGATCTGCGGATCGAGCCCTTCGTCGGCGGCCGGGGCGTGCTGCTGGGCGTTCGTGCGATCGAGGCACCAGGCTCCGGCGAGCAGCTCATCCTCATCCGCGCGACCCGGCGTATTCCCCAGATTGAGCCCTATGCCGAGCAGCTCGCGTCGGGCCACGCCCACATCGTCGGCATCCTCGTCCGGTACGAAGATCCCGATGTCCCGGACACTCCGCCTGGCAGCACCCTGCTCTATGGTCGCCCGACCTTCGACTGGGCCGCGGGTGAGCACCGGCTCCGGGTCGGCCTGCACGACGGCTTCCCCGCCAACCCCGAAGGCGCCCTGGCGCTCACGCGTGGCGCGATCCAGAGCCTCAACCCCCAGAAGGGGGACGCGGTGGTGGTGCTGGGCGACGCCTTGGGCCTGTTTTCGCTCGCGGCCGCCCGAAAGACCGGGTGGGCCCTGGGTGTGGTGCCTGATCCGCTGGCGCTGGAGCACATTCGCGAAAACGCCACGCGAAACCGGAGCAACGCGGAGTTCTGTGCGGGAGATGCCGACGAAGTGCTCACCAGCGTGACCACGCGTCTCGGCGGCCTGCGGCCGATGGTGATCGTCGACCTGGACCGGCACACCCTCGCGGACAGCGTTCGGGCCGGTCTCCTCGCGCTCGATCCGCGGCGGGTGCTCCTGCTCTCGACCAATCCCCGCGCGCTGGCCCGTGAGGTCGCGCTCCTCCAACCGGCGGGCCTTGAGCTTCGGGTGTTCACCCCCTACGACACCGCGCCTTTCACCCCGCACGGCGTCACCAGCGCGCTCCTGGTGTCCAACGACCTCACCGGGCCCACGCGTCGGGCGCCCCAGCGTCGCCTGCTCAGGCCCTGAGTGTCGCATGATACATGACACATGACGAATAGCTCGCGGCGGCGGCCCAATGCCGCGCGCGGTTACCCGACGAGCCCTACTGCTCTTGCTCAACCCACTTCCGGATGTGTCGGGGCGCGTCGGAACGCCAGCCGTGGCCGCCCGCCCAGGCAATCTCCTTCTCGACCTCCACGCCCGCGAGCTCCAGCGCGTCGGCGTAGTCCTCCATGGTCGCGCGTGGCACGATCAGGTCGAGGGCGCCGTGTAGGAATAGAGTAGTGGGGTGCGCGGGATCGAGGGTCTCCGGCACGTCACACAGGCCGCCGGCACAGGTGGCGTAGCTTCCGGACGCCACCACCACGCTCGCGAGCCGCTCCGGCCAGCGGATAGCGAGGCGGCTGGTCATGTAGCCGCCGCTGGAGATGCCGCCGGCATGGACACGAGACAGGTCGACAGGTCCAAACAGGCCTTCTTCCAGACAAGCGAAAATGGCCTCCATCAGCAGGGCGTCGGGCGAGCTGTCCCAGTCATCGACCCACTGCGGCAGGTTGGTGTTCCAGGCGGTGAGCCCTTCGCCGAGGGTCTCGGGCGTCAACACCAGGAAGCCTGCCTCGAGCAGCTCTCGGGTGAGCTCCACCTGGTGGGCCATACCCCGCGGCGCGAGTCGGGGGGCATCCCAGAAGGTGCCGGCTGCCACAAATGCACCTTGAAAGAGCATGACGACAGGGTATCCCTCGGATGGAGGCCGGGAGCTCGGGGCGGAGAAGTAGATGTCGCGCTCGAGTACGACCACGTGATGTGCGGGGCAAGAGAGTGAGAGTGGACCGCTTTCACACTCGCTTTTGGGCGTGCAGCCGATCGTCAACGCCCACAGGCTGAGCCCCCACACTCCGGACCACCACGGGCGGTACCCGAGGGCGCGGTCCTGCCGGGGGCTCACGGTGGCCCCGGCTGATCCAGCGTGAGCGCCAGCGCATAGACCCCAAACTGCGGAACCCAGTGGGAGTAGGAGAGATAATCTGTGGCCCAGTACTCCGGGTGGGAGACGTGGAACCGGAGGTGTTCCTCCACCCGGTCCCGCCAGCGTGTATCACCCGTCGCCAGGTAGAGGCTCCACATCCCCCAGGTGCGGCTGAAGTTGAGCCCGGACAGGTGGGCGGTCCGGATGTCGGTGACTGGGGTGATCGGGTAGTCTTCGGCCACCATGGTCGGCCACCACGCCGCCGCCGCGTCGGCGTCGAGCACCTCGAGCAGGGTGTGGGCCCGCATGAGGCAGGCGGGGAAGAAGTTGTCGGCCCGAAGCTCAGCCTCCAAAGGGCAGTCCTCGTCGAGGGGCAAGAGACGCGTAGTGACCAGACTCTCGGTCCGCTGGGCGAGAGCCACGTCCCCCTCGGCCTCGGCCCACCGCCACAGGTTCAGGAGCGCCCAGGATGTATTGGCGTAATCGTCGGCAAGCGTGTGTGACCGGAAGGACGAGGCGCTGAGCCCCTCCAGGTGGCTGAGCAACACATCCGCCGCCGCTAATGCGAGGGGGCGTAGATCCTCGTCGCCCCCCGCCGCCCGCTCGCGGGCCAGGAGCAACAGCCAGGCGTAGCCGTAAGGCACCTCATCCCAGCGGGGAGAGCTCACCTGGCTCAGCTCCTGCTCCAGATCTTCAGCGGTGAAGCTACGCTCCGCAGCCTCCACGTACGCGGGCTCGTCGAGCAGCCGGCCGAGCGTGAGGAGCGCCCAGTGGCCGTGGACCGAGCTGTGCCAATCGTAACAGCCGTCAAAGGCGGCGTTACCATTGTCCTCTCGTGATACACAGTCGAGTATCGGCTCGCGGAGCGCGACCAGCGCCGCTTCTCGATCGGCGGTGAACGCCTCCCAGTCCAGACCGTCAGCCGTGCCGGTGTCGTCGCCTCCACCGGCGTCGTCGCCTCCACCGGTGTCGTCAGTGGACGCAGCGGTGTCGTCGGTGCCGGGTGGGATCGTCGGGTCAGGATCAGCCTTCCACGGGGTTGTTTCGCCAATCTCAAACACGCCCGGGCTGCAGGCGCCCAACAGCAGCGTCCCGCCGATCGCACCCACCCAGCGCCAACTGTTTCGTAGCATCACACCCGACACCCGCTTCAAACTAACCGGGGCGCCGCCCGATCGGCGCGGGGGAGGCCGCGGCTCGTGATAGAGGGAGGGGCCGCGGGCCGTCGCGGAAGGAGCCCAGGATGACGCTCACCCTCCTCGCCGCCTATGCCTTCGCGGGGCTCCACGAAGAGGTCGCGCGCCTCGGCGAGCCGCAGCCCGAGATGGTGCTGGCCTGCACCAGCGGCAAGGTGGCGCGAGAGGTGTTTGGCAACTTCGCCGAGCTGATCAACAAGGCGGGCACCGATGAGCTCCGGTCCTTCGACACGCTGACCCACGTGGCGGAAGATCGGCCTTTGGGAATGGCGATCTGGGAGGGCGGGGGCGCGGCTCGCCTGGTCGTAGGGGACGCCGGGGTGGAGACCGTCGTGGCGCGGTTCAGCATCCATGTGCCTGGGGCCACCCCAGAGCAGGTTGAGGCCGGCCTCTGGGCGCTCGGCGGCCTGCAACTTCGGCAACGGGGCGCCGGCGTCGAGATTGACAGCGGGGTGCTGCCACAGCCGACCGGCGTGAGCCTCGCGCCGGATCTCCTGGCTCAGATGCCAGAAAATGACGGCTGTTTGTTCTGGATGCACAAGGACCACCCCAAAGCCGGTCCGGTCAGCATGGTGATCCACGTCGGTCGGGATCCGGGGCAGGGTATACACTTCGCGATACGCTCGGCCAAATTAGCCGAGTTGAACCTACGTGGCCTGCCGAACGCGGTCGCCCTGCCGCTCACGAGCGTCGCTGCGCCCGACATGGTGGTCGTGGCGGGCATGTCGGCGAGCACCGTGCTGGAGCAGCTCGTCGTGAGCGACGTGGCCAACACGGACGCGGGCAAGGTCGTGCGGCGTTTCTTGGAGCAGTTCCCCCTCGGGCCGGGGCTCACGCTCGCGCTGTTTGACGCGGGGGTGGAGCCGCGCATGGTGGTGGTTGTGCCGATGGAAGAGAAGCTCCGCGCCGGGGCGCTGTCCCGGCGCACGCGGAAGGTCCTCAAGCAGTTCGAGGTCGGTTTCATCCGCGAGTCACGCCTGCGGTTGAGGATCGCCGTGAAGTCGGAGCTCCTCGACGTGGCCTTCCTACCCAGCACGGTGGTGATGGCCACCGATGCCGCGTTGCTCGACGAGATCGTCCACACCCAAGGCTCGTTATGGTTCAGCCCCGAAGCAGCGGCCGTGGTGTCCGCGTGGCCCCTGGTGTTCATGATGAGCCAGCTCCCTGGCGAGCCGCCGCGGCGGCTGAACGATCCGATCCAGATGGGCCTGAGCCTGGTGGGGAGCGACCTGTCGGGCCAGCTGGTACCGCCGCGGACCCCGGAAGAACGCGCAGAGTTGATGCGCTGGATGAAAGAGGTCGGCGAGAAGGGCGAGGACGGCGGTGAATGAGCCTCGGATCAGGAGGCGCGCGCGCTGAAAACCGGGCTGAGGTGGGGCAACAGCCAGGTGCGGAGGCGCGACCACGTGGCGGAGACGCCCTGTTCGGCTTGTACAAGTTCCGCCTCCCGCCAGGGGAGCACGGACAGGCCCAGCGCCCCGAGACCCAGGAGGCAGGCGGACACGAGCAGGGTAAAGAGCAGGTCGGCCCGGACCGTCGGGTCGGCCGGAAGCGCCCGCAGCGGGAGCGTGGCAAGGGACAAGGCGAGGAAAAGCGGACTGGACATGAGTTCTCCCTACCGATACAGGTGTGTGCCTGAACGTACACACAGGTTAGCTGAACACGTGTACGAGAACAAGGGCAAATTCCTCCTTTCTTGGGGAACGTGAGAATGAAGCCGGACAAACTGGATGATTTGAAGTTGAACAAAGCGCAGAAGCTGGTCCGGGTGCTGGAGCTGCTCTCCCGGCCGGGCGGCATCCCGCCCGAGGAGCTCGAGGCGCAGCTCGGCGTGGATCCACGAACGGTACGTCGGTACCTCGCAGATCTTCGTCGGGTCGGCGTGTCGGTCGACGAAGCTGCCGGCCCCGAGCGTTTGTTGTCGGTGTCGGGGGGGTACGGCCGAGCCGGGGTGCAGCTCACGCTTGCCGAGGTGCTGTCTCTGCACTTTGGTCGCACGCTTTTTACCTTCCTGGAGGGCACCACCTTCGCGGAGGATCTCGACGGCGCCTTCGAGCGACTGCAGCCGAGCATCTCCAAGTTCAACAAGGAGATGCTGGATAGTCTCGATCGCAAGTTCCTCGCGGTACCCGAGCACGCCAAGGACTATCGGGAGGACGCCGACCTGCTCGACGAGGTGGTAAGCGCCCTCATCCACTCCAACCCGGCAGACGCCGAGTATCGCGGCGCGCGGGGCCAGAGTCGAATTTACCGCCTCGAACCCCTGACCCTCGCCACCTACCGTCAGGGCCTCTACCTGCTCGCGCGGGACGTCGCCGAAGGCAGGATCAAGACCTTCGCGCTCGAACGCTTTACCCGGTTTGCACGTTTACGACGTGCACATTTCGCCTATCCCGAGGACTATGATCCCCGCGCCGTGTTGGGCGATGGTTTCGGCATCACGTCGGGGGTGGCCGAGGAGGTCGTCGCCCGATTCTCCCCAGAGGTCGCGCTCTATCTACGCGAGCGGCGGTGGCACCCGAGCGCGCGGGTGGAGGTCCTTGGGGACGGCGGCGTACGATTGAGGATGCGGGTGGCGGTCGGCCCCGAGCTCAAGACCTGGTTCCTCGGCTTCGGGGCGGAGGTGGTGGTCGAAGCGCCCCCCTCGCTCCTTACTTTTGTCCGCGAGGCCCATGTCGCGGCGGCGGCGAGGTACCGGTGAACGATCCGGGGAGTCTGCTCCTCGATCTTGGCCTGGGGGATCGGGCGGATGAGGGCGACACGCGTCGCTCGGATGCAGTCGTGGCGTGGTTGCAGGGGAGGGGGGCCTTCCCCGGACCGGAGGTGGCGGGCCCGCTCTCGCACGAAGGTCGGCGCACCGAGTACGCCCCTCGCGCGCTCTCGGACGAAGAGCTGGCCGACGTTGCCGAAGACTGGCTGCCCGACATCGCGATCCTCGGGGAGCGGATCACCGGGGACCCCTACCTGCCCGTCACCGTGCCTGTGGCGGCGGCGCTGGCCGCGTTACCCGGGTTGTGCCGCGGCCGGAGCGTGATCGAGCTCTGGAGCCACGACCGACCCGAGGGGGCCACCCGCCAGACGCTTCGGGTGCTGGCCGCGTCGCCGCCGGGAGTCTGGTCGGATAGCCGCGCCATTTTTCGGGTCGTCCATCCCAAGCCGGCACCCGGTGAGCCTACACCCCCGAGCCCCCACGGGGTGGGTCGGCCCTATCTGACACGCGAGGGCTGGGCGTGGTCCGGATGGATTCCTTTTGGATGCCCGATAGATCCTGGCGCGCTCCGCCGGCGCCTGCGGGCGGAGCTGCGGGTCGACCAGCCGGGCCAGACGGTAGAGGGCCTGCTGCGCGCCCACGCGGAGCGGGTGTACCGGGCGGCGTGTGAGGGGGCGTCGCGGGCGGAGCAGGACAACCGACACACGACCTCGGGGACAGAGCCGGTTAGCGCTGCATCGGGGAGGCTACGATGACGGTGTTCGGGCTCTTGTGGGCGCTCTTGGGTTGTTCGGAAGAAAAGACGGTGATCGACCTTGAGATTGTGCCCACGCGCCTCTACTTTGGCGAGGTCTCTTTTGACGGCGAGATGCCCGAAGAGGGGCGCGCGTCGGACATCGTGACCATCCTCAACGAGGGTCAGATCGCCACCTCTCTGACCCTCGTGGCGTACGATGAGGATCATCTGTGTATCGCCGGCTTCCCGGATCCGACGGTCAACGCTTCGCTCGGAATCATCGAGCCGGGCGCCTCGTACGTGTTGACCATCGCGATCTGTGACTATCTTCCGGGTGAAGCGACGACCGAGGTCGAGACCGAGGTGGTGCTCCTGACCGACGGCGAGCCCCCGAGCTTCAGCATTCCGATCTACTTCACGCCGACGCGCGGCGGCACCGACGACACGGTTGACAGTGGGTGAGCGTCACTTCGGAAGCTCTGCTGGGCCCTTCTTGCGGTTGTAGTGCACATAGAAGCCCCAGCCGTACTCAGCCGCTGAGACGATCGACACCAGGATCGCGATCCACATGAGGCCGTAGCCCACCGAATGGGTGTCCACCCCCCACAGCGGGTGATGGAAAAGCAGAAAGCTGATCGCGGTGCTCTGGTAGGCGGTCTTGAGTTTACCCAGGCTTGAAGCTGGGATGATCATGCCTTCGCCTGCGGCGAGGGAGCGCAGGCCCGTGATCGCGAGCTCCCGACACTCCAATACCAGCACCATCCAAGCCGCCACCCAACCCAGCGGGATGAGCATGATCAACGCCGTGATGTGCATGAGCTTGTCTGCGAGCGGGTCGAGGAAGGCGCCCATCACCGTCTGGAGGTTCCACTTTCGCGCCAGCCAACCGTCGACGAGGTCGAGGAGCATCGCGATGATGAAGATGAAGGCCGCGGCCGTACACTCGCCCGGGGTGGGCTCGTCCCAGAGCAGCCACACGATCGCCGGCACGAAGAGCGTTCGGAGGATGGTGATGGTGTTGGGGAGGTTCCAGAAGCCTTGGCGGCGGTACCAGGGAAGATTCACGGAGATCCTGGGCGGGGCGACACCACCGGACGGGAGGCACGGAGGTGGTCGTAGATCCGCATGACCTGGGCGACGTATCGCTCGGTCTCGGGAAAGGGAGGGATACCGCCGTACTTACGAACGTTTCCCGGGCCGGCGTTGTAGGCTGCGAGCGCCAGCTTGTATTCGCCGAAGGTGGCGAGCTGGTCGGCGAGGTACCGGGCGCCGCCGCGGATCGCCTGGGTGGGGTCGTGGGCGTCGGTGACGCCGAGGCCCTTGGCCGTCGCGGGCATGAGCTGCATCAGGCCCCGCGCGCCGCGTCGGGACACGGCGGCCGGGTTCATCCGGCTCTCGGTGATACACAACGCCTTGAGCAGCTCGGCGGGCAGGCCCTGGTCGGTGGCAGCGGCCAGGAAGTCCGCGTCATAAGCGTCGATCCCGGCGATCTTGTCCAGATCGGGCACCCGCGCAACCCAGTTGGCGCCGGCCCGGTCGTCGTCCCACCACAAGACGGCGTTGAACTCTCCCGGCGCGGAGCTGCGTGGCGAGTCGGTGAGCAACATCGAGCCATCTTCCTGCCGAACGAGATAGAGGTCCCCGGCGCGGGCGGGGGAGCTGAGGAGCAGCGGCAGGATCAGGGTGAACACGAGACCAGAGTCTACACCAGATCGGGGTTGGCGGCCGCAACGGCGGTTGCGCTCCGGATTGGGACGCCGACGGGCGGGAGCTACGGCGCGGTCCTGCCGGTCACCGATACGCTCGGGCGCGCGACGGTGAGTGAGATTCACCTCCCCGTGTTTCTTGGCGCTTCGTGCGGATCTCGTCCGATCCTACGGAACCCTGAAGGGCACCGCCTCCCCCGCGGCGAGCGCCCGCACCGCGCCACGTACTCCCGCCCGGACGTCGGCCCAGAGCCCGGGATGCCAGCCCGAGGCGTGGGGCGTGACGAGCACCCGCGGCGAGGCCAGCGCGGAGAGATCGGTCGGTTCTTCGGGGAATACGTCGACGCCGAGCCCGCCGAGGCGCCCCGCTCGCACCCGCGCCGCAGCGGCTTGGACATCCAGCAGGCCACCACGCGCCGTGTTGATCAGGATGGTCTCGGGACGCAGGGTGTCGAGGCGCCTGTCGTCCAAGAGTCCGCGCGTCTCCCTGGTCAGCTCACAGTGAAGGGTGATGACGTCGCTCTCCGCGAGGAGTCGCTCCAGCGGAGTCGAGTCCGGCAGCAGTGGATCGTTGAAGAGCGTGCGGTGGCTCAGGGGCGCCAGGACCTTGACCATCTGCGACCCGATCACGCCGACGCCGATCACGCCGACGGTGCCGAGCAGCGTCGCGCGAATCTCATGCAGCCGCGCACGCTCCCATTTCCCCGCGAGTGCGGCCTCGTGAAAGGTCGGGAGCCGGCGGGTCAGGCTCAACATCATGCCGAGGGTCGTATGAACCACAGCATCGCGGCGCGCGAGCGGCAGGCGCGCCGCGGGGATGCCGGCGTTGCGGAGGGCAACAAGATCGAGGTGATCGCAGCCCGAGGTGGTGGTCAGCACCAGACGACAGCGGCGGAGACGGCCGACCACTGCGGCGGTGACCCGGCGTACGCTGGGCACAACCAGCACGTCGGCCTCCTCCCACGGGAGCTCTCCGTCCAGCTCCAGCACCTCGTGCTCGGGCAGGAGCCCCTGCAGGTCGCCCACTTCGTACTCAGCCCTTCCCCAACGGATCACCCGCATCGAGGGGCCCGGTCAAAAAAATCAGGGTAGATCGTGAACATCAGCGCTCCTGGACAGAAGCTGTCCGGCGGGGCGCTCGCCCGAGCGCCCGAGGTGGCTACCGTATCGTCCCTGGAGATGTCCGATGGCGCGCGCCAAAACCGTCTACCTCTGTCGTAGCTGTGGGCACACCGCCACGGGCTGGCTGGGGAAGTGTCCTTCGTGTAACGCCTGGAACTCCTTTGTTGAGGAGACGATGTCGGCGGGGGCGGCGGCGCCGAAGCTCCGTCAGGCGGCGCAGGTGGTGTCCTTGGGGAGCCCGCCGGTGGGTGATGGCGGGGAGGTGCGGATGCGCACCGGCGTCGGTGAGCTGGATCGGGTGCTGGGGGGCGGGCTCGTCACCGGCTCCTTGACGTTGATCGGCGGGGATCCGGGGGTGGGCAAGTCCACGCTGGTGCTCACCGCGGTGCAGGCGTTGGCGAAGAAAGGGGCGCGGGTGCTCTACGTCAGCGGCGAGGAGTCGGTGAGGCAAATCCAGCTCCGGGCGGAGCGGCTCGGGGTCGCACACCCCGAAATCCTGCTCCTGGCCGAGACTGACCTGGACGTCGCGATCCAGGCGGCGATCCGCGAGCAGGCCCGTGTGCTGGTCATCGACTCGGTCCAGACGATGGTGCGCTCGTCGGTCGAGAGCGCCGCGGGCTCGGTGCTCCAGGTGCGAGAGGTGGCCACCGTGACGATGCGGCTGGCCAAGGAGCGGGACATCGCAACCTTGTTGATTGGGCATGTCACCAAGGACGGCGCGATCGCAGGGCCGCGTGCGCTGGAGCACCTCGTGGACACCGTGCTCTACGTCGAGGGCGAGGGGGGAGCCTCGCTGCGGGTGTTACGCGCCACCAAGAATCGGTTTGGCTCAACGGGAGAGATCGGCCTGTTCGAGATGCGGACCGAGGGGCTGATCGAGGTGCCCGACGCGTCGGCGCGGCTCCTGAAGGAGCGGGCGCGCGGAGCGCCAGGGACGGTGGTTACCTGCGGTATTGAGGGGTCAAGGCCGATACTTGTTGAGCTTCAGGCGCTGGTCGGACGGCCGACCCAGGGGAACCCGGCGCGTACGGCGGTAGGGCTCGACCGGGTGCGGCTCCTGATGCAGCTCGCGATCCTTGGGCGCTTTGGGCTCGATCTTTCCGATCGGGACGTCTTCGTGAGCGCGGTGGGCGGGGTCCGGCTCACCGAGCCGGCGGCCGACCTCGCGGTGGCGGTGGCCCTCTGGTCCAGCGCACGAGGCCAGGCCCTCCCCGACGATCTCGTGGTGTTTGGCGAGTTGGGTCTGGTGGGTGAGGTCAGGGGCGTCGGCTACGGCGAGCTACGCCTCCGGGAGGCGGAGCGGCATGGCTTTCGGAGCGCGCTCGTGCCGGCGTCTCTCGGGAAAGAGGCGGAAGAGAGCAGCAGCAGGCTGCGCCTCATCGGTGCGCGCCGGCTCCACGACGCGCTGGAGGGTCTGATGTGAGCCGGGCATCGGCGCCTGCCCAACGTCAAACGCCGGTGAAGAGTGGTGTCCCGCGGCCCGGCCTCGCCGCCCCGCGTTGACAGCGACTGGCCCGTGCCGGTAGAGTGCCGGGCCCACGCTCCCTTTTTTGGCGGCTAGTATGCGGAATAACTCGGCGTTCTCTCTCGGCAGCTCCCTCCTTGGCTCCTCGTTCGGCGGTACCGCGCGACGATTCATGGGGGGCGGGCTCCTCTCCCATGCCCTGATGGTCGGCTTCGTGGGGGTCGGGGCGCTGGCTCCGCTCACCGAAGCCCACGCGCAGGTCTTCGCGGGCGCGGGTATGATCGAGCTTCTTCCTCCGGGATCCCTCCATGCGGACGGCACGCCGGCTGACCTTCAGGTCCTCGCCCTCGGACCGGACGGGAAGGCGCTCACCGGCCTGAAGCTCAAGGCCAGCGTGTCGAGCGGCAGCGTCGGCGAGCTCACCGAGGTAGGCGGCGGCCTGTACAAGCTGGTGTATACGCCTGGGAAAACCGACACCACCACCACCGTCAACCTGACCCTGAAGGGCAAGGTGGGCGCCAACAGCGGCTGGTCGGCCTCGTTCCCCGTCATCGTGGCGCCTGCGCGCGGCTCCGTCATCACCGCGGCCGTCAGCCCCTCGACGGTCACCCTCGGGCAGGACCGCAGCGCCAGCCTGAGCATCACCCTCGCGGGCGGTGATCGTCAGGATCTGAGCGGCGCCAACCTGAAGATCATCGCGTCCTCGGGCGCAGTGGACAACCTGACCCACATGGGTGGCGGGCAGTTCACCGCGCTTTATACGTTACCCAACGTCATTTTTCCCCACCTCGCGATCCTGACCATCGTCGACACCCGGAACCCGACCCAGGTGCTCGGCTCGGTCAGCTTGCCGCTGGTGGGCAAGACCGACTACCCGGTGACCGCCACCCCTGGCGCAAAGGTGATGCTCAAGATCGGGGATCGCCAGTTTGGCCCGATGTTGGTGGACGCCGCCGGGCATGCCAAGGTGCCCGTCATCGTGCCTCCGGGGGTCCCGGTGGCAACGCTCGTGCAGATCACCCCCGATGGGCGCACGTTGGAGTCCGCTTTGGACCTTCGTATTCCCGAGGCGAAGCGTGTTGCGCTTTACCCCGTGCCCGCCACGATCCCTGGGGACGCGCGGCAGGCGATCCTGGTGCGGGCTCAGGTGATGACCGCGGAAGGCCGGCCCGACGCTACGGCTCAGGTGTCCTTCGTGGTCACCGCCGGCAGCGTGAGTGCGGCGTCTCACGAGGGGAACGGCGTCTACGTAGCCACCTACACCCCGCCCACCAGCCCGTCGGCGGCCCAGGCGACCCTGTCCGTGAGTCTGTCTGGAAAATCGGCGGTCCATGTAGATAGTCTCACCCTGAACCTCGCGGCGACCCGGGCCACGAAGGTGGCCGTCTCCACCGATCCCGTGACGCTGGCGGCGGGCACCACCAACTTCCGAGTGCTCGCGAAGATCGCTGGGCCAGACGGCCTTGGCCTCGCAGGGCGCGCGGTCGCAGTGAGCGCGACCGGCGCGGAGCTCAAGGGGGAGGTCGCGAGCAAGGGGGGCGGCGAGTACACCGCGCCCATGTCCGCGACCGGTACGGGCCCGATTCGTGTCTCGGTAAGCCCACTGTCGGCCGCTTCGGCCAACCCGTTGGCGCGGGTGCTGGTATTGCCCGCCGATGAACGTGTCGCGCCGGATGGTGGTTCGAGCACGGCCGTACACCTCCTCACCGTGGACGCCTACGGCCAGCCCGTGGGGAAGGTCCCGCTGACTCTGAAAATCGGGCGCGGTGACGGCACGGTCCCGGGTAGCGTGACGACCGATCAGAATGGCTACGCGCGCGTCGCGTTCATCGCGGGCACACGCGCCGGACTCGTCCAGGTGGACGCGAGCGCCGGACCGACGATCTTCGGATCCGCCGCGATCATCCAGGCGCCTGCGAGCGTGGTGGTGCCCGATCTGCCCGTGACCGGCCCGCGGCTCGCGCTCGACCACGCCTCGGAGTGGGCGGCAGCGATGCCGGCGCTGTCCGTGTCGCGGGAGACCGTCGTGGTCGCCGTCGGCGGGAGCGTGCCCGCCGTGCCGGTGATGGCCGCGGTCGGCGGTCCCCCGGCGAAAGCCAGCTTGACCTCGGAGCTGACCTCGGTCGCCTCGGGCGGGTCGGCGCCCCTGAAGATCCGTATCGCGGACGCGAATGGCGCCGGAGTGACTGGGCAGAAGCTGGAGTTTCTCACGTCGGCGGGCACGGTCAGCGGGTTGACCGACCTGGGCGGCGGCAACTACAGCGCGACCCTCAACGTGCCGGCCGGCGCGGCGGGTGACGCCAAGGTATCGGTGGCGACCGCAGACGGCTCGGTATCATCGTTCTTGAAGCTGCCGATCTCCGCAGCGGCTGCCACGGCGGGAGCCTGGGGTGCCTCGGCCTGGGGTGAGCCGGCTTCGGTCGGTGGAGGCACCCCGACGCCGGCCGCTACGCCGACGCCGACCCCCACGCCGGCGCCAACCCCTGCACCAACCCCTGCACCGACGCCTACGCCGGTGGCCGAGACTAAGCCTGCCAAGGAGCCCAAGCCGGCGCGGGAGAAGAAGCCCGCCGGGGAACATGAAAACCGCTGGCTCCGGGTGCTCGCGGGCTACCAGGGCGCCTTCTACGAGTACAACCAGTCTCCGCTCACCAAGGACTCGGCTACGCTCTACCCGAGCCCCATCGCGCTGCCCGCGGGCGCGGTGCACGGCGTCGGTGGCGACGCAGAGTTCTGGCTCCCGATGTTCCCCTACGTCGGCGCCGAGCTTCGAGGCGGATTTGTGTACTCTTCCATTCGTGCCGAAGACCTGTGCGCTGGGTTGGGCAAGACCTGCCCGGGTGCGGCGCCGATCGTCGATCTGGTGCGCTATTTTGAAGGCACGGTCAACGCCCGCTACATCTACCGGGAGGGCACCTTCGATCCCTACGCAGCTGTGAAGGTCGGCGCGGCGAGCGGCGACTTCCAGCTCTATGAGGTGATCGAGAGCAGCCTCGAACCGTCCTCGCAGGGGCAGTTTGCGGTGCCGGTGGGCTTTGAGGTCGGCGGCGAGTTGCCTTCGATGGGCCTCTACGCTGACCTCTACGGCCAGTGGGACTTCGCGGGCAGTACGCGCAACCGAACGGCGTTCGGCCTTGATTTTGGCCTGGAGCCTATCAAGAGTGCCCCGCTGGTCGTGGGCCTCAACGTCGAATACGCCACCCGAACGATGGACTTGATCGTCGTGGATCGGACCGTCGGCAGTATCGAGGACGGCGGTGTGTTTTATCGCGTGCAGGCTGGCGTGCAGTTCTGAGCGCGCCCTCCGCCTCGTGGCGGGAGCGGGGCCTTCCGGGGTGATCTGGTCGTCTGGTCGCCGCTCGGCGTCCTGGTGGCGGCTGGCCCCGCGATGGCTCGCCGGCGCGAGCGCCTTTCGGGTCGTGGAGTGGGTGATCGCTGCGGGAGGCGTGGCGGCGCGCCCGCGTCACGCTCCGTCTGGACAATGCGCCCGAGCCGGGCTTTCGGGTTAGCGCGCCCGGCGATGCCTCAGCTTGTGGTCGCTGCCGCCCGCCTTTGTCGCCGTCTCGGCCGACGCTGGGCGCTGGCCGGCGTCGATCTCGAGGTCGCCGCCGGGGAAGCTGTGATGGTGTTCGGGGGCAACGGCTCCGGCAAGACGACGCTGCTCCGCACCCTCGCCACCGCCCTTCGCCCGAGCGCGGGCCGTCTCGAGCTTTTTGGCCAGGCGCCCGACGAACGCACCCCCGCGCGCCTCGCGCTCCTGTCCCACGCCGACTACCACTACGACGCGCTCTCCGCCCGAGAGAACCTGGAGCTGATCTCGTCGTCAATCGCGGCTTCTCCGCGCCCTGCCGGCGCCCCGGCGCGGGTGGAGGACGCCTTGGTTATGGTCGGGCTCCTCGGGCGCGCCGACGACCGCGTGCAGGATTTTTCGGCGGGGATGCGGAAGCGTCTCGCGATCGCTCGGCTCCTTTACCGGGCGCCCGAGCTCCTCCTGATCGACGAGCCTTATGCCCAGCTTGATCCTGCCGGCGCCGCGCTCATCGACCAGCTCCTCGCGCGGTTCCGGTCCTGGGGCCGCACCCTGATCGTCTCGACCCACCAGCTCGCGCGCGTGGGCCCCCAGTGCGACCGCGCCGTGATGATCGCCGCCGGCAAGGTGGCGTGGACCGGAGCCCCCGCCGCGGCCGAGGCCCAGCTGCCAGACGCGCCCCGCGAGGTGGAGCCGTGAGCCCACCCACCTTCTTCACCGATCTGCGGGTCGTGCTCGCCAAGGACCTCCGGCTGGACTGGCGTGAGCGCGGGCGGATGGTCGCCGTACTGGTGTTTGGGGTCACGACGCTCCTGCTCTTCTCCTTTGCCGGGCATGACACCAACAAGTTGAAGGCGCAGGCGGCGGGTTATCTTTGGCTTGCCATCCTCCTGTGTAGTACCCTCTCTCTGTCAGGCTCCTTCGCCGCCGAGATGCAGAACCGGGCTTTAGAAGGGCTACGGCTGCTGCCGCTGGACACCCGCGCACTCTACTTTGGCAAGGCACTCGCGAACCTCGGGGTGCTACTTGTGTTGGGTACCGCGTTGATCCCGGTGATGGTGGTGCTGTACGACGTACAGGTGAAGCTGGGAATTCCGATGCTCCTGGGCGTGATCCTGCTCGGAGCGGCCGGCCTCTCGGGGCCAGGCACGCTCCACGCGGCCCTGGCGGCGCGGGTGCGGGGTGGCGATGTGTTGCTTCCGCTCCTGCTTTTTCCGTTGGTTGTGCCGAATCTGCTCGCGGCGACCCGCGCGACGACGTTGGTGATCGGGGGAGATCCGATGAATGAGCTGCGGTCCTGGCTTGGTCTGCTCCTTTGTTTCAACCTGGTCTACTGGCCGTTGTGCGGATTGCTCTACGGCAGGGTGCTGGAGGACTGATGGTGGCGTTGCGCGCTTCATGGGAGCACCTGTTCGGGGCGGTCGGTCTGGCGTTATTCGGCATCGGGGTGCTACAAGGCCTGTTCTGGTCGGCGCCCGACCGGTTCATGGGCGACGTGATGCGGATCCTCTACGTACACGTGCCCGCGGCGTGGATGACGCTCCTATGCTTCACAGCGGCGGTCGTGGCTTCGGTAGGATGGTTGTGGAAAGGGCTCTGGGGCTGGGACTGGTTGGCGGAGGCGAGCACCCGGACTGGCCTCTTTTTTGGGACGCTCCTCCTGGGCACCGGCATGCTGTGGGCCCGCCCCACCTGGGGTGTGTGGTGGGACTGGGACCCCCGGCTCACCAGCGTCGCAGTGATGATGATCGCGTTCGCCGCGGTGATGGCCCTCCGAAGTTTTGTGGATGACCCTCAACAAAGGGCCACGTGGGCGGCGGTGGCCAGCATCATCGCCTACGTCGACGTGCCTATCGTGTACTTCTCTGTACGTTGGTGGCGCTCGCTCCACCAGATGCAGTCTTCGCCGAGCACGGTAGACAGCGACATGGTGCTGGGGCTGCGACTCAATAGCTTTGCCTATCTCTTTTTCGCGATCTGGCTCGTGGTCCGCACATGGCGTTGGCTTCGAATCTCACGCGCGGCGGATGCGGAGGTGCCGGCATGAGCGGCGTGATCCAGGATGGTTGGGAGTATGTGACCTACGCGTGGAGCTTCTCGGCCGCTGGCCTCATCGGCTACGCGCTCTATGTCGGATTGCAGTTGAGCCGCGCCAAGGCGGCATTTCGGAAGGAGGGACCATGAACCGGAAGACCTACGCAGTCGCGGCGCTGGTGGTGGCGGGCGCGGCGCTCAGCTTCATCGCGTTCGGCAGCCTCGGCGAAAACATCGTCTACTACTGGAGCCCCGCCGAGCTCTTCGCTGCGGGGGACAAGGCCTACGGCGCGAGCATCCGGCTCGGCGGGCTGGTCGCGCCGGGTACGGTCCAACAGGATGGCTCCAACCTCCGGTTCAAGGTCACTGACGGGACGACGTCGGTGACCGTAGCAACCTCGGCGATCCCACCGGCGATGTTCCGAGAGGGCATCGGCGTCGTGGTTGAGGGCACCTACGACCGCGATGGGGTGTTCCGCTCCGAGCGGCTCCTGGTCAAACACGACAACCAGTACCGGGCCCCGGGCACCGGCGAAGAGATGGGTGTCGAGCAGATGTTTGGCACCTTGGCGGCTGATACTACAGAAGCCAAACCATGATGGGTCAGCTTGGATACGGGCTCGTGCTTGCGTCCCTGGTCGCGGCCGGAGCGGGAGCGGTGGTGGGCATCGGCGCCGGCGTGCGGCGGAGCGTGCCGGCGTGGCGGCTGGCCCGGAGGCTCGCGTTCACCTACGCCGCGCTGATCAACGCCGCCGTGCTGGTCATGATCGCGGCGTTGGTCAACCATGACTTCTCGGTGCCCTACGTGGCCCAGGTCGGCAGCCTCGCTACCCCACTCCACATCACGCTGGTGAGCCTGTGGTCCTCGTTGGAGGGCTCGATCCTGTTCTGGGGCGGCGTCCTCGGCATCTACATCGCGGCGGCGCTCTGGCGGGAGGGCGAGACCCAGGCAGAGGTGATGCCGATGGCCACCGGGGTGTTTCTGGTGGTGGCGAGCTTTTTCTCGATGCTCCTCATCGGGCCGGCCAATCCCTTCACCCCCGCTCCTATCCCGATCCCGGTGGACGGCCCGGGACCCAACCCGCTGCTTCAGAATCACATCCTGATGATCGTGCATCCACCTACCTTGTACCTGGGGTTTGTGGGCATGACCATCCCCTTCGGGCTGGCGGTCGGGGCGCTCTGGCGGGGTGCGTTCGGGCCGGCGCAGGCGGCGCCCTTACGCTTCTGGCTGCTCGTGCCATGGTCGTTCTTGAGCGTAGGTATCGTCCTGGGTGGCTGGTGGGCCTACGAGGTGTTGGGCTGGGGCGGTTATTGGGCCTGGGACCCGGTAGAGAACGCCTCGTTCTTGCCGTGGTTGACCGCGACCGCGGCCCTGCACGCGGCGATGCTGCCGGCGCGTCGCGAGTCGATGAAAGGTTGGACCTTGACCCTGGTGTTGGTCACCTTCCTGCTGACGCTGCTTGGCACCTTCATGACGCGGAGCGGCGTATTCAACTCCGTCCACGCCTTCAGCGAGTCCGATATCGGGCCGGTGTTCCTGGTGTTCATCGCGGTCTGCCTGTTTGGCTGTGTCGGGCTACTGGCGACGCGGGTGGACCGGTTGGAGGGCGAGGGCGCGGTGCGGGCCCTGGTCAGCCGTGAGAGCGCATTTCTCCTGAACAACCTACTCTTTGTCGCATTTACCTTCATGGTGCTCGTCGGTACCACCTTCCCGTTGATCACCGAGGCGGTACGCGGCACCAAGCTCTCGGTCGGCGAGCCTTATTTCAACCGGATGGCCGTGCCGATCGGGGTGGCGATCCTGTTCTTGATGGGCGTCGGACCTGCGCTCCCGTGGGGGCAAGCCACCGCCGAGCGGGTACGCGCTCAGGTGCTGCCGCCGCTGGGCATCGCGCTCCTCGGGAGCGGGCTGGCCTTCGTGCTGGGCGTACAGGAGCCCTGGCCGCTCCTCTCGGTGATGTGCGCTCTCTTTGCGGCCGTGGTGAGCTTGCGGGAGATCCTCTCACCCGTCGCAGACCGCATCCGGGAGCAGAAAGAGAGTCTGGTGAATGCTTTTCTGAACGCCTGGTCTCGGAACCGCCGGCGGAACGGTGCCCACGTCGTGCACCTGGGCATCATCCTCATGATCGTGTCCATCGCCTTGTCCTCCTCCTACCGGGTGGACGCCGAGCTGATGCTCAGTCCGGGCACGGAGCAGAGGTTTGAGGAGTACACGTTGACGCTCTCGGGTACCCGCACCGAGACCGAGGCCCACCGTACGCGCGAGATCGCGGAGGTGAGCGTGTCCGGACCGGGCGGCAGCTTCAGCCTTGACCCCGCGCTCAATCGTTACGGAGCGATGAACCCGATCGGCACGCCCGCGGTCCAGAGCTTCTTCACCCACGATCTGTACCTGTCCGTGCTCAACATGGACGGAGACAAGGTCGGGATTCACGCCTTTCGTACGCCGATGATGGCCTGGTTGTGGATCGGGGCCGGAGTGGTGGCCCTCGGATCGCTGGTGTTGGCCTGGCCTCGTCGTCAGGCCGCCGCGGCGGCGCTCCCCGAGGGGGCCCGCGTGGTCGCCTCATGAACTGGAAGTACCTGGGTGTGGGCCTCCTCCTCACCGCCCCGCTGGTCTACTTCCTGGCGCGTGGCTTCGAGTTTGACCCCAAGGCGATCGCGTCCCCCTTGGAGGGGCGGCCGGCGCCCGATTTTGCGCTGGAGACCCTGGACTCGGGCGAGATCGTCCGGCTCTCGACGCTGCGCGGTCGCCCCGTGGTGCTCAACTTCTGGGCGACCTGGTGTGTGCCCTGCCAGCAGGAGCACGCGGCGCTGCTCCAGGCGGCGCGGACCTTTGGCGACAAGGTCGCGATGTACGGGGTGATTTACAACGATTCCGCCGAAAACATCCGTGTGTGGCTCGCGCGCCGGGGCAGCGCCTACCCCAACCTCCTCGATCCGGGCACACGCGCCGCCATCGGGTACGGCGTGTACGGCGTACCCGAGACTTATTTTATCGATGCGTCGGGCGTCATCGTCGAAAAGTACACCGGTCCCCTCAACCTCGCCGGCGTCCTCACCCGGATGGAGAAGCTGGTGGGAGCCCCAGGATGATGCTCCTCCTCGCTGCGGCGTTTGCCTCTACGCCCGAGCCGGCCCCAGCACCGGTCTCGTCTGCGACCGTCGAGCTTGCCCCTGCCCCTTCCGCCGACGCGCCGCCCGCGGACGGCCTCACCGGCGCGCCAGCAGCGGCAGCGGGGGGCCTCACCGGGCCGGATCCCAGCGCGGTGGTGGGCCCACCGGCGGGCGCCCCACGCGAAGGTGAGGCCTTGGAGGTGATGGTTCGTGAGGCCGCCGGGCGCCTGCGTTGCCCGGTCTGTCAGGGCCTGCCCGTGGCCGATTCGCCGGCCGACGCCGCGGTGGCGATGCGTAACGAGGTCCGCGTTCTGGCCGCCCTTGGCTACGACGCCGACCAGATCCTCGACTACTTCGAGGCGTCCTATGGCGAGTTCATTCGGCTCGATCCCAAGAAAGAGGGCTTTGGCCTTTTGGTTTGGCTCCTTCCGATCGCGTTCGGGCTGCTCGGGGGCGGACTGTTGCTGAGCCAGCTCCGGAACCGACGGGTGCCGTCGCCGCCGGCGGCTGACCCTGAGCTGGATCCTTATCTCGCCCGCGTTCGCGCTGAAACGGAGCTACTACGTGACTGACTGGACGATTCCTGCCGCGCTGGCCGGCGCCTCCGCGCTCCTGGGGCTGGGCCTGCTCTGGGGGGTGGGCGGTCACAACACCTTGCCGGACCCGCGCGCCGCCTCCAGGGAAGACCTGGTAAAACGCCGCACGATCTTGTACGACGCCCTGCGTGACCTGCCCGCCGAACGCGCGCGCATGTCGGTGGATCTCTACGATGAGGAGCACGATCGCCTGGAGCGCGAGGCCGCGCGGGTGCTCCGCGACCTTGATCAGCTCGACGCGGTCCACCTCGCGCCAGCGACGGAGAGATTGCCAAGCTTTTCAGAGCGTTATCCGCGGCTCACGGGTGCCCTGCTGGGTGGTGCTGTGGTGGCCGCGATCGCGGCGATTGCGACGGGCCTGCCTGCGTTGGACACCGCGCCCGTCGCGGCGAGCTCGGCAGCGACGGCAGGTGGCACGGTCGCGGAGTCCATCGTTCAGCTCGAGGCGGCGGTCGCGGCGGACGACAGCAACCTGGAGGCGAAAAACCGTCTTTCCCATCTCTATATCCTCGCTGACCGCGTGATGGATGCCTGGGCGCTGGCCGAGGCCGTGACCAAGGTCGCGCCTCAGGACAGTGAGGCCCGGACCCATCAAGCAGTGGTCTTGATGGCCTCGGGCCACATGGACGTCGCTGCGCAGGTGCTGGACAAGGTCCTGGCGGTCGAGCCCGGTTTTGTGGAGGCCCTGGGCTATCGAGGCGCCGTCTACCGTGAGCAGGGACAGCCTGAGCGGGCGGTGGAGCTGTGGAACAAGCTCCTCACTATCGATCCGGCGCAGGCGTCGGTGGTGCGGCCGGCGATCGCCGCGTTGGAGGCGCAGATCGCGGCGGGCGGCGCCGGTGCGCCAGCGTCGAGTCCCGCCGTGGTTGGCGAGGCCTCCGTGCCCCCCTCCGGGCAGGATGACGCTGCGGGCCGGATCATGGGGCGGGTGGTGCTGGATGAGGCCCTAGCTTCCCGAGTGCGCGCGACCGACACGCTGTTCATCCTCGCGCGACCAGAAGGCGTGGAGCGCGGGCCGCCGGTGGCGGTGGAGCGCCTTCCGATCAGCAGCTTTCCCCTGGCGTTTGACCTCGGCCCGGAAGATTCGCCGATGGGGGGCACCCTCAGCGGCCGGGTGACCCTGAGCGCGCGGGTGGACCAGGACGGCAACGCGATGACCCGGGGTGAAGGTGAGCTCGAGGCCAGGCTCACGGTTGAGGTAGGCGCGAAGGACGTGGAGCTGCGGCTCGGCTCAGTCGCACCTTAAGAAGGCGGAGACCTCGGCGTTGAACCCTTCGGGATCCTCGAGCTTGGGCGCGTGGCGGGTCTCCGGGAGGATAGCGAGCCGGGCGCCTTGCCACTGTGCGAGCCGTTCGGCGACATCAAGAGGAAAAAGCTGATCATTCTCGCCCCATACCAGCAGGGTGGGCTGGCTGAGCGGTCGGGCCGACGTGACCACCTCCTCGCGGTTGGCGGCGAGGTGATCGAGGAGCGCGATCTTCTCGGCCTGTTTGTCCTGGTACATGAGCTCAAATACCTGGCGCTCAACAAACCCTGGGGAGGGGGGTGGGCGCTCGAACGCCAGCTCCAGGAGCCGCCCCACGCCGTCGGGGTGTTGGGGCACGACCAGATCCGCGGGCCGGGTGACTCCCAACCTCGCCATCGCCGCCGCTTCGTCTTCGCGGGTGTAGACCGGGCCCGGGCTGTCGACGAGCACCACCCTCCGCACGCGTTCTGGATGGCGAAGCGCAAGGTTGAAGGCAATAAAACCCCCGTATGAGATGCCCACCAGATCGACCTTCGCTGCGCCGACGTGGTCGAGCAGCCCGAGCATCGCCTCGGCCTGGTGCTCCAGGCCATAACGAGGCTCCTCCGCCCAGGATCCTCCGAACCACAACAGGTCCGGGATGATGAGCTGGTGGTCCGTCCCCAGGGCTTCGACCTGATCGGCCCACTGCCAGATGGCGTGGCCGCCAAAGCCGTGGAGCAGCAGCACCGGGCAGCCCCTGGAGCCCTCCCAGTAGCGCACATTGTAAGGTGGAGCATAATAAAGCCGTGGTGCCAGCGTGGCCTCGGCGAACCGCTCCTCGTGGTTCTGCTCCACACGTGCGACGATCGCGCACGAAACCATGCACCAGAGCAGCATCGCCGCCCTCCCGCCTCCTGTTAGCGCAGCGTTCACGTCCGAGCCCGCGCGACCCAAGCAGGCCCGTTCCGGATACCAGGGCAGATGTCGATCCGCCCCCTGACTCCCGCTGATGCACCCGCCTTCCACGCCTTACGCCAACGAGCGCTTCGGGAGGAGCCTACTGCATTTCTGGCCTCGGCGGAGGAGCCGGACGAGCACCTCGCTGAGCTCACGCAGCGGATCGAGCGGCAGTCCTCGCTGATCCTCGGGGCTTGGGAGGGCGGGGACCTGGTCGGCAGCGGAGGCCTCTTTCGTGAGACGCGGCTGAAGGTGCGCCACAAAGCCGTGATCTGGGGCATGTACGTGCGGCCCGAGTCGCGCCGGCGCGGCTACGCTCGCGCGCTGCTTCGGGCTCTGTGGGACGCGGCCCAGCTTCTTCCGCGGCTCTGGTGTGTGCGCCTGTCGGTCGTCGCGGATCAGGCGGCGGCGCGTGAGCTCTACGCGGCCGAAGGATTTGAGGAGGAGCGCACGGAGATTGGCGCGATCCACGTTGACGGCGAGCTTTACGACGAGATCCACCTCTGCCGTTGGATCGAAGGCGCGCCGTTACGGTCTCCGACGGGACCGAGGACCGACGGGCCTTTCCCGCCTTTTGTCGTTCATTATCGCGCGGTCCCAGAGCGTGAGGTCACCTACCCGGCGCCTTTCGATCAGGAACGTTTTGGCTGGGGACGCGACCTTGCGGCCGCCGCCGGTACCCGGGGACTGGGGGTCTACCGCGATCGCGTACCGCCCGGACGGAGGTTGAGCCGCTTACACGCACACTCTTTGGAGGAGGAGCTGGTGCTTGTGGCAGAAGGGCACCCGCGGCTCTATTATCGGGCGCCGGGGGAGGAGGGCAAGGAAGTCCAGCTTGAACCAGGGCACATGATCAGTTTTCCGGCGGGCAGCGGCATCGCCCACACCTTCGTCAACCGTTCGCGCCACGACGCCGTGCTGCTCGTGGTCGGAGAGCGGCGCGAGGGGGATCGGGTACGTTACCCGGAAGACCCGGCATTTTCGGAGTGGGTCAAGGAGCGGCGGCCGGCGCGGTACTGGGAGGAGGAGTGACGCCCGACGGGGGGCTCGTCGCGGCCGCCGGTGCGGGGCTCGTCGCGGCCGGCGTAGCGCCAGGAAGGGGGAGGCTCACGGGCCATAAACCAGCGTAAGCCCCCTCGTATTTGCGTTCGGGCTCGTCTCCGCACAAGTGGACCACACGCGCACCCCTCTCTTCGATGACCAGCGTTCTCCGCCCCAGCCCCCGCACCTGTGCCGTTCGGCTCCCCTCGGCGAGGCTGACCCGGCTGCTCCAGCCGGCTTGCCCCTTCGCCCAGATCGCTGCCGTGCTCGCGCAGGCCGGCGCGGCGCTGGTGTCGACCCAGATCGCCGCGGGGCAGTCGGTAGGAACCTCTTGCCAGAAGCCAGTTTTGCTGGACTCTTTCCCCTTGAGGCTTCGGACGAGCCCTGCCTCGGCCCGGGCGCCGGTCGGGCAGACCCACCGATCGGGCGTCGCGCGCTCCTTCAGGTCCTTGAACGGCGCGAGGGTCTGGCCCGGCACCCGGTTGAACCGGTCAGCAGGCGTGTCGGCCTCTCCGATCGCCGCGAACTGCCACTCGCTATCTCCCTCCCGGGTCCACGCGGCCACCACCCGCTCTCCCGGCGGTTCGGGCGCGTCTTTCACTTCGTAGCTCTTGCCCGCGATAGTGACCGACACGACCCGGTCCGCGGTCGCCAGCGCCGCTTTTGCGGCGGTGAACAGCGTGATCGCCCCCGTCGGCGCGTAGGCCATCCACAACGGTGTCGTCTCGGGGGGGATCGGGAGGCTGGTCGCCACCCCGGTCTTGAGGTCAGCCTGCCACAAGCCGTCGGGAGCCTGGCCCCAGAGGAGGGCGCTGCTGCCGTCGGCAGAGACGGAGGCGCCGGCATCCCGCGTCGGGCAGGCGCCGGAGAAGCCCGCGAGCCCCTGGATCGCCCCCGAGACCGCGCGGTGGGCCACGAGGGCACAGCCGTCTTTGACAGCCTGAAAGAACAGGATCGCTGGGCTTCGGTCGGCGCCGGGGTCTCCCTCGCGGGGCAGATCCTCCAGGCGGGGGCCGCTCGCGACCGGCTCTTGGGGGACCTCGGGTAGAGGCTGGGAGATGGCAGTAGGGGCGGAGGGGTCGGGCGTGCAGGACAGGAGGAGGGCGACGAACATCGCCGTATCGTAGCGGTGGCCCCACGAACCGCAAGGGTGAATGACGCTGACGTGGGCGACTATTTCGGGCCAGAGGCGCTGCAGGTGGACTGGCCCTGCGAGACCCGTCGCGCGCAGGTCGCTGGCCGATGGCACCAAAGTGCTCATCGCCGCATCGGAGGCTGCACGCTCAGCGGGGCGGAGAGCACCGGGATCGGATAGACGGGCGCGCTTGACTCGACCCCTCCACCCATCGCGAGAGCCTACCATGCCGCATCATCCTCAACGTGAGGCCGTCCTGTCCCGGATCCGTAGCCACCTCCACGAGGTCGTTCAGGAGGCCGACGCTTTTCGGGCCTTCGCCGAGACCTTCCTGGTTCAGGGCCGCACGCTGGTCCTGAAGGACCGCGAGCCGGCCGATGTCGTCGCCGAGCTTCGGGCGATCTGGGACGAGGTCGAGGCCTCGCCGGCGGGCGCTCTCCACGTCGCGGCGGACGCCGACGACGACGGGGTACGGGTCACCTCGGTGATTCGTGATCAGCCCTTCGTGGTCGACACCATTCGGCTCGCGCTCAAGAGCGCCGGCGCGGCCCGGGTCGGCGGTATGCACCAGGTGCTGCGCGTGGTCCGCGGGGAGCAGAGCCGCGTCGTCGAGGATGGTAAGGGCGAGCTTCTTTCGGTCAGCACCTTCGTCGGGGAGGGGCTGGAGAGCAGCCGGGCGGATGAGGCCGCGGCGAGCGTTCGTGCCCGGCTCGGCGTCTCCAGGGCGGTGGCCGACGACTTTTCGGCGATGAAGGTGCAGATCACCGAAGCCGCGGATCGGGCGGCGGCGGTGCACACCGAGGACGCCACCGAAGCCTCCGATCTTTTACGCTGGATGTTGGCGGATAACTTCGTGTTCATCGGTGTCAGCGCCCGCCGGGCGGACGCCGTGGTGGCGTTGGGCGCCGACCGGATCGCCCCCGCGGGCTTGTGGCCCGCGCCCGCGTTCGCGGGCTCCGCGATGCTGTCGATCCGAAAAGCCCCCTATGACGCTCCGATTCACCGCGCCGGGCGCGTAGATGTGATCAATCTGGTCCTGCCCGATCTGCAGATCGAGATCCGCGGCATGTTCACCCATCGAGCGCTCACCCTCCCGTGTCGGACGCTGCCGGTCCTCCGTCGTTCGTTACGGCAGGTCCTCGCGATCACCCAGGTGCGCCCCGATTCCTACCTCTCGCGCGGTTTCGCGAACGTCTTCGACGCGCTGCCGACGGAGTGGCTCTTCTCCGCTTCGATCGCGGAGATCACCGATGTGATCGACCGCGTCTTCGCGACTGAGCAGGACCAGTCGGCCCGCGTCTCGCTCTCGGGCGGCGCCGGCGTGACCTTCGCGCTCATCGCCGTGCCTGAGCGGCGTTATTCCGACGCGATCCGCACGCGTCTCTTGCAGTTCCTCAAGGAGCTGACCGGCGCCAACTACCTCGACAGCGGTCTGTTCGCCGGCCGTTTCGATACGGTTCTCCTTCAGGTCTTCCTCACTGGCACCCGGCCGCTGACGGATGCGGATCGTGAAGCCGCTCAGGCCTTCGTGACGCAGCTGGCCACGAGCTGGAAGGATCGCGTCGCTCCTGTGCTTTATGAGCGGCTTGACGACGATACCGCGGCGACCCTCCTCCGTCGTTACGCGGACGCCTTCCCCCCGAGCTACACCGAGTCGGTGTCGGGCGATCTCTCGGCACACGACCTGGAGTACCTCGAAAAGACCCGCTTGGACGAGCGGACGCGCGCGATGGTCTATGTGGATGGCGGCCGTGCGCTGGTGCAGGTCTACCAACGCCAGAAGCTGCTGCTCACCGACCTGATGCCGGTCCTCGACAACTTCGGGCTTGTGATTTCATCCCAGGCCGAGGTGGTGTTGCAGGTTGCAGGCGTCGATCTGTCGATTGCGAGTTTCGAGATCGCCGAGGGTACCGATCTCGCCGCGCTCGCGGCCTCCGCCGACCGGCTCGTCGCCGGTCTCGAGGCGGTTTTTGAGAAGAAGATCGCGTCGGACAACTTCAACCGCCTCGTGCTCGCCGCCGGACAGACCTGGCAGGATGCCGATCTCCTCCGCGCCTACTTCGGCTACGCCCGGCAGATCGGGCTCCGCCACACCTGGCTTCGTTGCCAGGAGATCCTCCTGAAACAAGCGAGCGTCACCGCGGCGATGACCGCGCTCTTCCATGCCCGGTTTGATCCTGACCTTGTCGGTGATCGGAACGAGCAGGCCAGCCGCGCTGCCAGCGTCCTCGCCGACCGCCTTCGCGAGGTCAAGACCAACGAAGAGGACCTGCTGCTCCGCACGCTCGCCAACCTCGTCGAGGCGACCTTACGCACCAACTTCTACCGCACGGATCGTGCCTTCCACTACATCAGCTTCAAGCTGGAGCACGCGCGTATCAAGTCCATGCCGCTGCCGCGGATGATGGTCGAGATCTACGTCCACCACCGAGAGGTCGAGGGCCTGCACCTGCGTGGCGGCCCGGTCGCGCGTGGTGGCCTGCGCTTCTCCGACCGTAGCGATTTCCGGACCGAGATCCTGGGGCTTGTCACGACCCAGATGGTCAAGAACGTGGTCATCGTGCCTGAGGGCAGCAAAGGTGGCTTCTACATCAAGTACACCATCGACAATCCCGCCGAGCGGAAGCGGAAGGGGGACGAGCTCTACCAGGTGCTCATCCGCGGTATGCTGGATCTCACCGACAACATCGTCGGTGGCAGCGTGGTGCGGCCTCCCCGCGTCGTCGCGCACGACGGCGACGATCCCTACCTCGTCGTCGCGGCCGACAAGGGCACCGCCCATCTCTCGGACACCGCCAACCGCCTCTCGCTCGCATACGGCTTCTGGCTTGGGGACGCCTTCGCGTCAGGCGGATCCAACGGCTACGACCACAAGGTCGTCGGCATCACGGCCCGGGGCGGATGGGTGTTGGTACGCCGGCATTTCCGTGAGATGGGCATCGATCCTGATCGGGACCTGTTCACCTGCGCGGGCGTAGGCGACTGCGGCGGCGACGTGTTCGGCAACGGCGTCATCGAGACCCCCAAGATGCGGCTCCTCGCGGCGTTCAACCACGTCCACATCTTCCTGGACCCGGACCCCGACGCCGCGCGCTCCTTCATCGAGCGCCGCCGGCTGTTCGACGAGGTGAAAGGCTGGGATCATTATGACCGGAGCCTGATCTCTGCGGGTGGCGGCGTCTACGACCGGCGCGCCAAGAGCATCCCGCTCTCGCCCGAGGCCCGTCTGATGCTGGGCACCAACGCCGAGGAGCTCACGCCCGATCAGGTGATTTCGCTGATCCTCAAGCTCCCGGTTGATCTTTTCTGGAGCGGTGGCATCGGGACCTACGTGCGCGCGAGCCACGAGGTCAACGGCGATGCGAACGATCCCCCCAACGATGACGTGCGGGTGACCGCGCTCGACATGCGCTGCAAGGTGGTGGGTGAAGGCGGAAACCTCGGCTTCACGCAGGCGGCGCGGGTGGAGTATGCGCTCGCGGGCGGGCGTCTGAACACCGACTTTGTCGACAACTCGGGTGGTGTCGACACCTCCGACCACGAGGTCAATCTCAAGATCCTTCTGAACCCGATGGTCGCTTCCGGTCGGATCACGCTCGAAGAGCGTAACGATTTCCTCCGCACGCTCACCGAGGACGTGGTGCAGGCGGTGCTCGCCGACAACAACGCCAACGGCCGCCTGATCTCCCTGGACGTGGTGCGCAGCGCTTTCGACCCGATGGTTTTCTCGCACACGATCGACTGGTTGTGCCAACGCGGCGGGGTCTCGCCGCGTGCCCTGGTGTTGCCGGGGGACGACACCCTTAGAAAACGCGCGGCGAATCGTCAAGGTGTGACGCGGCCGGAGATCTCCGTCATCCAGGCGCACGTCAAGATGCACGTGTTCAAGCTCCTGAAGGCGGAGAGCACGCGCGTGATCCCGGGCTTCGACACGATGCTCATGAACTACTTCCCGCCTGCGGTCCGTGCGCGGTTCGGGGCCGACATCCCCGAACACATGCTCGCCAAGGACATCGGTCTCACCGTGCTGCTCACCGAGATCAGCACGGACGCGGGCGCCGCGTTCTTCCCGCTCATGATGGACCTTACGGGCGCCTCCGCTGCGCGGATCGCCGGCGCCTGGTGTACGGCGATGGCGGCGGTGGGTGGCGAAGAGCTTCGGCGCGACCTCGTGGCGTGTAACGCCAGGCCCGAGGGCGCCCATCGTGCCTGGGTGCAGCTCACCGCGGGATTGTCCCGGTTGGTGGCGAGCTGGCTCTCCCCCGGCCATCCGGGCCGCGCGG
Organism: Deltaproteobacteria bacterium; assembly: GCA_947486185.1. GTDB lineage: Bacteria > Myxococcota_A > UBA796 > UBA796 > SXON01 > CANKTH01. The sequence goes on along the minus strand of CANKTH010000001.1, from coordinate 20,088 downwards.
ACGAGGCGCAGTTCCGGGCCGCGCTCGCGGCGGTCGCGGCTAGCCGTTCGCTGGCGGACGCTGAGGCCTTCCGTGGCCACCTCGAGACCGTCACGGCCAAGGGCATCCCGGCTCCGCTAGCGGCGAAGGTGGTGGGTGCGGCGGATGCCGCGATGGCCGATGACATCGCCCTGATCGCGGGCACCTTGGGTAAGCCGATCGTAGACGTTGCGGTTCACTACCAGGCGGTGGGTCACGCCACCCGGCTCCTGCCTGCCCTCCGCCTCATGAGCCAACGTCGGGCGAATGGTCGCTGGGATCCGGTCGCATTCGGCATCCTGGGTCTCCGTTACCAGTCCTTGCTGCGCGAGATCGTCGCGACGACGCCGCCGGTTCGTGAGGCTGCGCTTGGCGTGGACCGTGCCGCCGAGGTGCTCGGCGCGGGTCGGCTCCGCCAGGTCGGGCGCATCTTCGAGCAGATCGTCGGCGAGCAGCCTGACGTCGGCTCGGTGCTGGTGGCCGAGCAACAGATCCGCGCGGTGCTCGCATAAGCAGTACCTGGATCTTCCTGCGGCACGGAGAGTCGGCGGCGAACGCGGCACGTTGGCTCTCCGGCTGGGGGGACGTGGCGCTCACCGAGGCCGGCGAGGCGGAGGCGAGGGCGGCGGCGGCGCTGCTCTCGCCGCTCGGGTTTCGACGGTGTCTCGTGAGCGATCTTGGCCGCGCGCGTCGAACGGCCGAGCTCGCGCTGGCGGGCCGCTCGGTGCCGGTGCATGTGCTGCCTGAGCTTCGCGAACGACGGATGGGTGTGTTGCAGGGCGAGCGCATCGAGGCCGTGCGCTCGGATGGGCGGGCGGAGGCCTATCTCCTGCCATGGTCTCCGGGGCCGCCGGGTGGCGAGAGCCACGCCCAGCTCTACGCCCGGGCGCGGGCGGTGTTGTCGGCTTGGGACGACGGCACGCCGACCCTGGTGGTCGCGCACGGCACCCTCATCAAGGGTGTGGTGGGGCTCCTCGACGGCCTGGCGCCCGAGGAGATCCCGAAGTTGCCGCCGCCGCCAAACGCCATCCCGATCCTGCGGCACGTCAGGAGCTGGCCGCCGTGTCCGACCTGAGCGGACCAAAAACACGAACCCCGGCGGGTTGAGCGCCGGGGCCGTGGGACAGAGCCGGTGGCCACCCGAAGGTGGCCAGACGACCGCGGTTTTTAGCCGCGCTCGACCTTCTCCACGCAGATTTCGATCTTCTCAATCGCCATCGCGGAAGAGTCCGAGTTCATGTCGGGCACATACCACTTGCAGGGCCAGCCTTCGTAGAAGTTGTAGCGGCCGACTTCGGTCTGGCCGTCCTGGTCGAGGATGATGATCGAGCCGGAGCGGCGGTCGATCTTGCCGTCTTCGATGTTCTTACGCCACTGCCAGAGGTCGTCGGTGGCGGTGTAGCCGCGCTCGAGGACGATGTTCGCGTAGGTGGTGCGGCCCGGCTTTTTGCGGACGACCATGTCGTTGCCCTGCTTGAACTCGACGACTTCCGTCTCCGAATCCATACCGGACATGGACTTGAAACCGCCCACGATGATCTTGTTGTCGTTGATGATCCCCTGGATCTCCAGGAGGAAGTGATAGGCGCCGTAGAGTTCGTCGGTCGGCATGTTGTGACTCCTTGTTGATCGCGGTCCGAGCTGGTGGCATCACGCGGACTACTGGGGCTTGGAGGGTTGGTTGTTTTGCCACCGCCCTCCGCGCGATTCAAGGTTCGCACGAGCGTGGATCGGGGTCAAGCACTCATCCCGAATTCATTTCAAATGCTTTGCGCATGAGATTTATCCTTCAGATAAGGCGGACTTTCCGACGCGGGCCTTGACGTCAGCTTCGTCGGCGCGTGGTGGTCGTCGCTGCGGGTGGTACCAGCGGCCGCAGACGCCCCCATACGATGTCGAGAAAACGTAGAGGGTATTTTCCTTCTTCAGGGGTGAACCGGAGCTCTACCGTGCTCCCGTCTACCATTCGGAACCGGCCGGGCTCGTCGGCGCAGAGCTGGAGCAGTCCCGCCGGGTCCACCGGTGTGGTGGGGTGGAAGCGGAGGAGGACGCGGAGCTTCAGCCAGTTCGCAGCTTCAATACCGAGTTCTCGACAACCTAGCCGCGCCATCTGCATCCACCGCAGGTTCTCCACCGGCTCGGGCAGCGCGCCGTGCGCTTCAGCGAGGCGATCGAGCAGGCCCGAGAGCTCCGTTCGGGTCCTCACCGCGGCGAGTCGTCGGTACACCTCCAATCGCTCGTGGACGTCCGGCAGCCAGGTCTCAGGGATGAACGCGGAGACCGGCACCTCGATCTCCGGGTCGATCTGTTGGCGGGCCACGTCTCCGCGCGCCTGAGTGACGGCCTCCTCCAGGAGCTCGAGGTAGGCATCCAGCCCGATCGCGGCGATGTGGCCGTGCTGGCGCTCCCCGAGGAAGTCGCCCGCTCCCCGATGCTCCAGATCCTGGCTCGCGAGCACAAACCCGCCTCCAAGCTCGCTATGCTCCTGGAGCGCGCGCAGCCGCTCCCACCCTGCGTGCTGCTCGGCCCCGCCGGTGGCTCCTTCGGGGACCAGCAGGGTGCAGCGCGCCGGGACATCGCCACGGCCTACCCGGCCGCGAAGCTGGTAAAGTTGCGCCAGACCGAGCTGGTCGGCCCGATTGATGATCATCGTATTGACCAGCGGCAGGTCCAGGCCGCTCTCGATGATCGTTGTGGCGACCAGGACGTCGATCTCGCCGCGGGTGAACTTGAGAAAGACATCTTCAAGCACGTCAGTGCCCATCCGGCCGTGGGCGAAGGCCACCCGTGCCTCCGGCACCAGCTTTTGAACCCAGCGGGCGATGCCCTCGATGCTCTGGACCCGGTTGTGGACGAAAAAGACCTGACCGCCCCGCTCCAGCTCGGCGCGGATGTCGTCGCGCACCCGCTCGCGGGTCGGGCGCGCGAGCTCCGTCCGGATCGCCTTGCGCCCGGGTGGGGGCGTGGCGATGATCGAGAGCGAGCGCACGCCGGACAGCGCCTGCTGCAGCGAACGCGGGATGGGCGTCGCGGACATCGCCAGATAGTGAACGCCGTCCGCGAAAGTCTTGAGGTCTTCCTTCTGCTTTACGCCGAAACGATGCTCCTCGTCGACGACCACGAGTCCCAGGCGCGCAAAACGGGTCTGGCGCCCCAAGACGCGGGTGGTGGTGATGAGCACATCCACCTTTCCCGCCGCGAGCTCTTTCAACAGGTTGGCGCTCGCGGACGCCGCACGAGACAGCAGCTCCACACGCACCGGGAAGCCGCCGAAACGTCGGCGGAAGGTCTGGAGGTGTTGCCACGCGAGCACGGTGGTCGGGCACAGGACGACGACTTGAAAGCCGGCTTCGACCGCACGGAAGGCCGCGCGCATCGCGACTTCGGTCTTGCCGAAGCCGACGTCGCCGACGATGAGCCGGTCCATCGGCACCTGCTCTTCGAGGTCTCCCAGGACATCCCTGATCGCCGCGTCCTGGTCGAGCGTCTCTACGAAAGGAAAAGCCTGCTCGAAGAGGGCGAACATCTCGCCAGGCGGTTCCCAGGCGCTCGCCCGGGGCACCCGATGTCGGGCGTGGATCCTGAGCAATTGGTGGGCCTGCTCCAGCACCGCGTCCCGTACACGCGCGCGCCTCTGGTTCCACGTGCTGCCTCCGAGGCGGTCCAACCGCAGCTCGCCGCTGCCTTCCTGCCGATAAGGGGTCAAGAGATCCAGGCGATGAACGGGCACATAGAGTCGCTCGCCGTCGCGGTAGGTGACCTGGGCGAAGTCGGCCTCGGTCTCCCCGAGCGGGAGGCGGACCAACCCAGAAAAACGCCCAATTCCATGCTTCTTGTGCACGACGGGATCGCCGCGCCGGAGCCGGGCCGCCTGACTGCTTGCTGCCCGGCGAAACTGGCTGACCGACGTGCCCGACTCGGCGAGGCGCTCGGCGAACATCTCGCCGGCGGTGACGAAAACGTGCTCAGAATCCTGATAACCGGTGAGCAGTCCCCCGATCTCGATACAGAGCTCCCCCGGGCCGGCGCGACCGCGGCGCGGATGGAGCTGGTGGTTGGCCAGGAGGGCCTCGATCCGACCCGCCCGGGTCTCGCTCTCGCAGACGACCGTCACCGCGATGCGCTCGGAGAGTGCACGTCGAAGCTGTGTGACTACTGGGGCCAGGTCTGCGTCGCGCACATGCAGGGCGCCGACGTTCCGGGTGTTGAACCCCCTTGCGCCTGCCTCGAGCATCAGGCTCACTCGCGTGGCGCTCCGAAGCCGATTGAGGACCGCGTCGGCGTTCAGGTAACGTTCTTCGGGGCGAATTTCGGGCCTCAACCGTTCGGGCAGCTCCTGCCATCGGCGCGACACCTCAGCTTCGAAACGGCGGAGCTCCGCCGCCACCTCATCCGGTTCCACCACGAAGACCGGGTGCTCCAGCGGCACGGGCCCGACCGGGGTCAACGCCGGCAGGAACTCCTCGATGCCCGGGAACCAGATTCCATCACGAAGATCCTGGAGGATCGTTCGCCGGTGTGCTGAGACGAAGCCGCGCTCCTGCCCGACCCGGTGGAGCATCGCCGCGGCCCGTTCGACGGCCTCGGTGTCGAGGCTCGCCTCCCGGGCTGGCAGGAGCAGCACACGATCCAGTTTGGGCCCGGGCCGCCCAGTCTCTGGGTTGAAGCTGCGGATCCGTTCGATCTCGTCGTCGAACCACTCGATACGGAGCGGCGCCGGCGCCTCGACGGGCCAGAGCTCCGTGACCCCGCCGCGAACGCATACCGTCGCGGGCCCGTCGAGCTCCTGGCTGGCCAGGTAGCCCTGCTCCCGAAGCCAACGTTGAAGCTGGGCGGGCGGGAGATCCAGCCCGGGGTGGAGCTCCTTGGGCCGCCAATCTTTGGGGACAGTAGAGAGGAGAGCGCAAGCCGGCACAACCCGTAGCGCCTGCGGGTCGGCGAGGGCCGCGAAACGCTGGCGCGCCAGGTCGGGGTGAGGCGAGCCTCCGGCGAAGGGCAGATTGTCGTTGGCGGGGAAGGGCCGCACCGGGCGTGGGTCGAAGAAGCTGAGCCCGCGAAGCCAGCTCAAAAGCTGGGCTTCCCGCGGGATCACGATCCAGGATGGACGCGGCGCCGAGCGGGCGAGCACCGCCATCGCCGCGCCGGGGACCAGGCCGCCCAACGCCTGCCCAGGCACCAGCGTTTCGAAAACCCCAAGGGGCATCGAGATCAGCTCGCGACGGGTGCCGCCACAGGGGTCGTGGAGGGTTTACGGAAACGATCGAGGTAGAGCTGCACCATGGTCAGGTCGATGAGCTGGTAGACCATTACCTCGATCGCGCCGGCCGCGGCGATCCACTCAACGCCGCGCCCCTGCAGCTCAAAGTGTAGGAACTGACCGGGAAACCACCAGAAAAAGAAGATCGGCAGGAAGACGGTTCCGATTGTGCGGAGGCGCGGCTGGACCAGGCGCTGAGACCGGGAGAGCGGCGCCTTCTCCTCGTAGTCGAAGGTGGCGATCGCATCGACGAAGGCGTACTGGAGGCCGAACCAGATGCCGGGCACGATGATGAAGTTGCCCAGGGTGATGAAGAGGAACGCTTTGGCGTGTGCGGGCAGCACGCGAGAGAAACGGTTGAGCGCAAAGTTGATGGCGGCGTAGGCGTCCGCGGGTTGCTTTCGCTCCTCACACTGCCAGAAGTAGAGCGTAGCCGCGGCGGAGAAGGCGCCGAACACGCAGTTCCATGCGCACCAGACGAGCTGCCATGTGAGCTCCGAGGCGACGAGCAAGGCCTGCTGGCGCCCCGGCCCCGAGCCCGTGCCCTGGGCGGCCCAGTCTCGCGCGAGCTCGCTCGCTTGGAGCGACACCACCTGGCCCAGGCCGCCGACCACCACCGCCAGGGGAACAAGAAAAGCCGCGTTCGACCAAAATACGCGCGCGGCGTGGCCGGAGGCCGTGATCACGCCCCGTTTGCCGAGGTCCGCGTCGCCCGTTTGTTTTGCCCGGAGGTAACAGGCGAAAAACCACAGGGGCAGCAGCGTCACGAGCGCGTAGAGGACGTTCATGAACCCCGGTTGACCGGTCAAAGCCTCAATATTCACGGGTCGCCCCCAACGGGCCGGCGTCTAACCCGCCTCGTCCGGTGCGGCCCGCGGCGTACGCGCTCGTGACGCGGTGTGACGCTCGCGCGACGCCCGGCTTCGTGATGGGACTTGCCAGTTGGGGTGAGGTCATCTAGGCTCGCGGCGGAGGTGAGAATGCGCCCGGATGCGATCGAGCTCGATGAGCTGGGGGTTCCCGACGTGCTTCCGCCAGCGTTGGCGCGAGTCGAACGCCACGGGGTCATGCTCATTTTGTCGGGCGGCTCGGTTCTGGACTGGAACGGTCTGGCATTTGAGACCTTGGACGAGGTGGATCGCTTTCTCGCGCTCTGGCACTGCGACGTCACGCGGCACGCCTGGGCACGTGAACGGCTGAGGTACGTCTACAATCAGGCGCTAAACTTCCTGGAAGAGCAGCTCGGCCTTACATTTCCGCAGGAGATCCGGCGCCCGGATGACGTACGTGGGGCCTTGATAGAGGCCTCCCGCCACGGCTTCCATCGACTCCGCATCCAGCACTGCGCGGTCCTCAAGCTGATGCACGTGATCAACCATCTTGAGATGCAAGAGCTACGCTCCCAGTTGGCGATTCGTGACGTCGATCTCCTGGACCTCGCCAATCGTATGATCGAGGCGCGCGCCGCCGAGATGCGCCAGAGCGGGATCCGGATCCACGCTTTTTATGGGAGTCGGAAGACCCGGCCGAGCGTGATCGCGAAGCTGATGGCCAAACGTGAGGCCACGGCGGCGACCGTCTACGACAAGCTCCGTTTTCGCATCGTCACCGAGAGCCGAGACGAGCTCGTGCCCGCGCTAGGGTGGCTGCTGCGGCACCTCATCCCGTTCCCCGCGGTCCTGCCTGGCGAGAGTCACAACAATCTGCTCTCGGCGGAAGAGGTGCGCGCGGCTCTCGGCGAGATGCCGGAGCTCGCCTGGATATTTCCGAGCGAACAGGCTCCGATATCCTCGTTCAATCCGCACAGCGCATCATCCTATCGGGTGATCAACTTCGTGGCGGATCTCCCGGTGAGGGTCTACGACCTGCCGAACATCCCCCCGCCTGTCCACCGCGCGCTCCTCGGAGAGGCGGTGTCGGTCCTCGTGGAGTTCCAGATCCTGGACGCCGCGACGGACGCGGCGAACGAAAAAGGGGATGCGCGGCACGAAATCTACAAGGAACGTCAGCTAGGCGTCGTGCGGCGCCGGCTTGGGAAGGGTGGCTCGGAGCGTCGAAGGGATGACAGGGCGCGCGGAGGGCGTTAGGCGCCGCGCCCGGAGAAAACATGGCCAAGGCTAGTAGCGGCAGGAAGCGTAACAAGAGCTCTCGTCATCGCGCGAAGCTCGCGGCGAAACACAACAAGCAGCGCGCCAGGGCGCGGAGCGAGTTGCGGAAGCGGAAGGAAGGCGGTCGCCTCCGGCGCTGAGGGTCTCCCACGCGGCGCCGGCGCCGGGGTGAGCCGGCCCCGAACTTCCCGTCTCGCCCCGTGGAGGCTACTCATGCCGAACGACGCCAGCCCGCCCGAGCGTCACGCCGGGGTCATCTTGCACCCGTCAAGCTTGCCGGGCCCGGGTCCGGTCGGTGAGATCGGGCCGTACGCGGATGCTTTTTTGGAGTGGATGGTTCAGGCGGGGCTGGACACGTGGCAGATCCTGCCGCTCCACCCGGTCGGGGCCGGTCAGTCACCGTACGGGAGCTCCTCGGCCTTCGCGGCGGATCCGCGCCTGATCTCGGTCGAGACCTTGGTCAAGGAGGGCCTGCTTGCGCCGGTGGCGATGCCGTATGGCCACGACCGGCTCGATGCTGAGCTGGTGGATCATTGGAAGTTGCCGCTCCTCCGTCGGGCGGCGGCGCGGGTCGCCCCGACGCCTGAGTGTCGGGAGTGGGTTGCAAAGCAGGAGTGGCTCCCCGACTGGGCAATGTACGGCGTTTTGGCCCGACAACACGGGGACGGCTGGTGGAGTTGGCCGACTGAGGCCGCCAACCGGCGCGGCCTCGCGGAGATTCGCGGGTCCTACGGACCCGAGCTTGCGGTAGAGGAGGGGCTTCAGTACCTCTTCTACCGGCAGTGGAGCCGGGTGCGCGAGCTCGCTCGCGAGCGCGGCATTCGGATCCTCGGTGATATACCTATATTTGTCTCGGGAGACGGCTGCGACACCTGGGCGCACCGCGACCTCTTCCGGCTTGACTCGGACGGCCGGCCCGACCCCGTCGCCGGCGTGCCTCCCGACTACTTCTCGCCGACCGGACAGCGCTGGGGCAATCCGGTCTATGCCTGGGAACAACACCGGAAAACCAAGTTCGCCTGGTGGTGTTCACGCGTGAAGCGTGAGCTCGACCTCGTCGACCTCGTACGCCTCGACCATTTTCGGGGTTTCTGTGCGAACTGGATCATCCCGGCGGGGGAAGGCGATGCGCGGCGCGGCGAGTGGGCGCCCGGACCAGGAATGGAGCTCTTCAAAGCGCTCAAAAAGAGCGTTGGGCACCTGCCTCTGGTCGCGGAGGACCTCGGGGAGATCACCCCGGATGTCCATCAGCTGCGGGAGGATCTCGGCCTCCCGGGAATGAAGGTGCTGCAATTCGCCTTCGGCGGCACGGCGCACCACACCTTCCTGCCCCACAATTTCGGCCACCATCGCTGGGTGGCCTATACCGGAACCCACGACAACGAGACCGCCGAGGGTTGGTACCAGTCCACCGATGAGCGCACCCGCCACCGGTTCCGGGTCTACTCAGGCCGGGATGGCTCGGGCCCGTCTTGGGCGCTGATGCGTGAGGCGTGGGCGAGCGTCGCGGACACGGCGATTGCCCCGATGCAGGACTTTATCGCCGCGGACAACGACGCCCGGCTGAACACCCCGGGCGTGGCCAAGGGTAACTGGGCCTGGCGACTGCGTGACCTGCCGTGGCACGTGTGCGACGGCGCCAGGCTGCTCGGAGAGGCCTTTGGGCGGGCTACTCCCCGCTGAGGCGCCGGCAGACCGGGTCAGCGGGAGGTGCCTGAAGCCCCCTCACATCAGGATGACGCCCGATGCGTCGATGCCGTAGGTCATCGGCGCCTCCGTGACGGTGTTGGGGTCGAGACCCGCATCTTCGGCGAAATGTTTGGCTTCATCCAGCGGCATCAGCTGGTGGCTGAAGGTGCCTTTGACGATCGCGGTGCGCCCGGCGGCGTCCTTTGGCAAGAAAACGTGGTACCGACTGGCTTTCACGAGTACGTCCGTCTTGGCGTCGTCGGTCGCGAGCCGATGCCAGCACCCCTTGGCCTGGCAAACGGTGCGGATCGTTCCCTTGACCGTCACCTCCTTCCCGTGGTGCTCGGCGGCGCCCTGTGTCAGAGCCGTGGCAGTAAACGGGTTCTGCGGCTCAAAACTGTCCCCGTAGACCGTGCCGCCTCCGGGGGCCGCCGCCGGCGCGGACGCGGCCGGTGCGGGGGCCGGTGCCGCGGGCGCGGTGGCCGGGGCCGGCGACGCACCGGGAGAGGGGGCAGTGCCACAAGCGAGCATGAGGAGAAAAAGTGGGGTCATCCGCATTCCGGCGGTTTAGCGCGGCGCGCGTCAGCGCGGAAGGCCCGCGAGCGCATCGTGCCGCTTGCGTCTTGGGCCCGGGGGCGATAGTGCCCCGGCCCGCTGAATCGGACGGAGTGGCACATGCCCGAAGAAATGAAGACCAAGCAGACTGAAGAGATCGCAGACTACAAGGATGCCGCCCGCCTCAAGCGCTTCCTCACCGAGCGGGGCAAGATCCTCCCCCGCCGGATCACCGGGCTGAGCGCCAAACAACAGCGTCATGTCTCGCTCGCGATCAAGCGCGCGCGTCACTTGGCGATGTTGCCCTTCGTGTTCCAGAGCCGCGACTAGTCGCGAGCGGTCTGGCGGATCGCCCGCACGCTGCGGACGGGGGGCGCGATGGACGAAGGTGACCGCGCGGCGCGAGGGCTGAGCCCGGCGGATTCGCCGGCCGGCCCGCACGCGGCGGATCAGGCCGTGCGTGGTGATCCTCTCGTCTCTGCGTTTTGGGCGATCGGGGCGGCCACGCTGTTGCTCATGGCTTTTGGGGCGACGGTGCGCGTTCATGGTGCGGGCCTCGCGTGTCCGGACTGGCCCTTGTGTTTTGGCCAGCTCGTCCCGCAGATGGACTTCCGTATCTTCCTCGAGTGGGGCCATCGGCTGGTCGCGGGGCTGATTTCGGTGGTGTTCCTCGTGGCGGGCGTGCTCGTGCTGCGTGATCCACGCCGTCGCGCCCTCGCGGGTGGGCTCGTGATCGCTGCGGCGGTAACGCTGCTGGCGCAGATCGTGCTCGGCGGACTGACCGTACTTCACCTGCTCGCGCAGTGGACGGTGACCAGTCACCTGTTAGCAGCTAACGTTTTCCTGGCGTTTGTCCTGCTGATTGGGCGCCGCTTGCGCCAGGGGGGCCGTGCCGCGCTCGGGCCCGGTCCGGTCGCCGTCCGGGTCAGCACCGGCCTGCTCGCCTTCGCTACGCTGGTGCAGTTGGTGCTCGGCGGGGTGGTGTCCTCCAGTTATGCCGGCCTTGTCTGTACCGAATGGCCGACCTGTTTCGGCGGCGTGTGGTTCCCGACCTTCGCCGGCCTCATCGGGCTGCAGGTCCTTCATCGGCTGGGTGCCTACGCCGTCGTGTTGATCGCTATCGCCAATGCCGCGCTGGTGTGGAACGATACAGCCCTACGCCGGCCCGCGGCGCTATTCCTCGTCCTCGTCGTGGTGCAGGTCGTGCTCGGCGTCGCCAACGTGATCCTCAGCCTTCCCGTGGAGCTCGCGGTGCTGCACTCTCTGGTCGCTGACGGCCTTTTCCAGACCGCGATTTGGCTGGCGGTCGGGGCCTCCACCTCCACCCTTATAGCGGCCCCCGCCGACAGCAAGGTCGCATGAACGCCGCTTCCCCGACGACGATTCCCACCGGCCTCGCCCGCGTTCGCCTCTGGTGGGAGATGACCCGCCCGCGGGTCCTGCTGCTCGTGCTGTTCACCGGGGTACCCGTGCTCGGGATGAGCGCGGGGGGATGGCCGAGCTTGACCACGGCGCTCGCGGTGCTCGTCCCCACGGCCCTCACCGGGGCGGCCTGCAGCACGCTCAACGCCTGGGTGGAGCGGGAGAGCGACGCCCGTATGGCCCGCACCCGGCAGCGGCCGCTCCCGGCGGCGGCGGTGGCCCCGCATGAGGCGCTGGGGCTCGGGCTCGTGCTGAGCGTCGTGTCGACCGCGCTCCTGGCGTGGGTCGGCGGTCCGGTCGCCGCGGGCATTGGTCTGGGCACCATTCTATTCTACGTCCTCGTCTACACCGTCTGGCTGAAGCCACGTACGCCGCAGAACATCGTCATCGGTGGCGCGGCGGGCGCGACCACCCCGATGATCGCCCAGGCGGTGATCGACGGCTACGTGGGGATTTCGAGCGTATTTCTCTTCCTGCTCGTGTTCTTGTGGACTCCTCCGCATTTCTGGGCGATCGCGATCTTCCGGAAGCGGGAATATGAAGCCGCAGGATTCCCGATGATGCCTTCCGTCGTCGGCGACGCAGCGACGCGGAGACAGTCGATGGTCTACACCGTGCTCATGGTGTTGCTTTCGGTGATCGCTGTGCCGCTTGGGCTCCTGGGTCCGGGCTACGGCCTCATCGCGCTCCTCGTTGGGCTCTGGTTTATTGGCTCGGTGTGGCGCTCCATCCGCGCGGACGATCCAGCGGTGGACTACGGCGTGTTCCGGGCTTCTATCGTGTATCTTTTCCTCCTTTGCGGCGGGATGCTCCTGGACCGCGCCCTGCTCGCCGGGTTGGCCTGACCGTCGGAGCGGCTCTCTCGCTGTGTTCGCGGTAAGGTAGGTAGAACGTCGCAGAATCGGCTTGTGCCCGCAGGTGCGCTCGGCCTGGCCCCACGGCCGGGGAGGCGCGTGCTATACCGCTGCCTTCCTGGAGTCCCGCGCTCGTGAGCGCTCCTCGGCCGAAGCTTCGCCTCATCCCGCCGCCGGCCTCGGCGCCGGGGACGCCTCATCCAGAGTGGCGCTTGAGCCCGGGTCTACGCGTGTTGGCAGGCGCACTCTCGGTCCTGACCCTGGGCCTGTGTGCGTGGCAGCTCGAGCGGGACGGGGAACGCAACGTCGGCCGCGAGCTGGCGTTGCAGAGGGGCGACGCTCCGGCGCTCGACGACAGCGTGCCGCTCCATGCTGATTTAGCGTGGAACACGGCAACCTTTCGCGGTCGACTCCTGCCGCCCGCGGTGCTCCTTTCCGGTATCCACGACAAACAGCGGGGCTACGATCTGGCGCAGGTGCTCCAGCGTGCCGACGGAAGTCTACTTCTGGTTGACCGAGGCTGGGTGAGCTCTGAAGCCGCGCCCGTCACGGTGGCCGGGGCGACTCGCGCGGAGGGGCTCGTGATAACCGGCCAGCTACGCCCCCTCACGGGTGACGCCGCGGTCGAATCGGTCGATGGCCACGGCACACGGATCTGGCCGCCGGGCGCTCGCCGCTCTGCTGCACGCAGCCTCGGGGCGGATGAGAGTTTGATCCTCGTCGCCGGCCAGCTCGATGGCGCCCCGACCGGCGCTCCGGGGCTCGCCGACGGTTTCGACCGGGTCCCGGAAAGGGACAATACAAGCCTGCATTACGCTACCCAGTGGCTCGCCATTTCCGGCATCGGCTTACTGTTCGCCTTCCCCGGCCCGCTCCTTTACCTCCGCCAAAAGGTGCGTGCATGACCGCCCCGCCCGGGATAGCCGGGCGGGCGATGCGCCGGTGCTATCTGCCGGCCCCGCTCCCCCCTCCCATGGAGGCAGTTTTTATGGTCCTGGCTCGACGGACGATCGCTTCACTGGCGCTTTTTGCCGGGGTCGCGGCAGGATGTTCTGCTCCTACCGAGGGTGTTGCCCGCGGTGAGTTCCTCTATCAGAACTGCGCCCAGTGCCACGGTGTCGATGGTCGCGGGGATACCCTGGTCGACGCGCCCCAGATCGCTGGGTTGCCGGCCTGGTATGTCACCGAGCAGGTGCAGCGCTTCCGCGGTGGACTCCGGGGGGCCCACCACTACGACGTCGAGGGTCTGAAGATGCGCCCGATGGCGCGTACGATCAAGAGCGCGGCCGACGTGGCGTTCGTGGCGGAGTATGTGGCAACGCTGCCCCCCGCCGACCCCGCCACGACGGTGAAGGGCGACAGCGCCAAGGGTCAGACCGCGTACGCCACCTGTGCGGCGTGCCACGGCGCGGACGGTGGCGGGAACGAGGTGATGAAGGCTCCCCCGCTGCGGCAGCTCGAAGACTGGTACATCGTCTCGCAGCTCAACAAGTTCAAGACGGGCGTCCGTGGCTACTCGCCCGATGATGCGCTTGGCGCGCAGATGCGGGGCATCGCGGGAGGCCTGGCCGACGAGGTGGTCCTCAACGACCTGGCCGCGTACATCCAAACCCTTCCGTCGCCGTGAGCAGCCCCATGGAACCGACCTCTCCGTCAGAAGGCGAGCTGGTGGCTCGCGACTTCTTGCTCTACACCGTGTTCGGGGTCGTGGCGTTCTGCTCGGCCGTGATCCTCTACGTTCTCTCCTGAAAGGGCGCGTCGATGCTTGATCTGTTCATGCTCCAAGGGTCCAGCTTCGCGGGAAGCATCGACTCGTTGGTCTGGCTCGTCACCTTCATCGTCGGCACCTGGTTTGTCCTGGTGGAGGGGATCTTTTTCTGGCTCCTGTTCCGCTACCGGAAGCAAGACGGCGTCAAGGCCGAGTATTTTGACGACGGCCGCGAGCACGCGATCAAGCACGTGTGGATCGAGTGGCCGCACCGGGCGATCCTCGCGCTCGACGTGATCATCATCTACGGCGCGATCTCCGTCTGGATGGAGGTCAAGATGTACGTCCCGGTCACGGACGAGACCATCCGCATCACCGCTCAGCAGTGGGCCTGGACCTTCCAGCACGCCGGGAAGGACAACAAGATCGGCACGGCCGACGACATCATCCTCATTGACGAGATGCACGTCGAAGTGGGCAAGAAGTACCTCTTCGAGCTCGCGTCCAAGGACGTGCTGCACAGCTTCAGCGTGCCGGTTTGGCGCCTCAAGCAGGACGCGATCCCCGGCCGCGTCATCACTGGCTGGTTCGAGCCGACCCTCGCCGGCGAGTACGACGTGCAGTGCGCTGAGATCTGCGGCATCGGCCATGGCATCATGCCGGCCAAGCTCTACGTAGAGTACCCCGAAAAACATGCAGCGTGGCTGGAAAATCCGGCGCCGATGCTCGCATCCTCTAATCCTCAGTAAGACGGGAGCCTCGACCATGGCCGAATCCCCGAGCCACGCCCACGACGGGCACGCCCACGCGGGGCACGGTGCCCACGACGGGCACGGTGGACACCACGAAGAAAGTTGGTTCGTTCACTATTTCTGGTCGACTGACCACAAGATGATCGCCAAGCAGTACCTCGTCACGGGGATGCTGATGGGCGTCATCGGCGCCTACTTCGCGTACGTGTTCCGTATGCAGCTCGCGTTTCCGGGCAAGCCCGTGCCGGGCTACGGCCTCGTGACCGGCGCGGACTACAACGCGCTCGTGACCAATCACGGCGCCATCATGATCTTCTGGGTCGCGATGCCCGTGCTGATCGCCGCCTTCGGGAACTACCTGATCCCGTTGATGATCGGCTGCGACGACATGGTGTTTCCGAGGATAAACCGCCTCTCATACCAGATCTTCGCGATCAGCGCCGTCCTCGTGGTCGCCTCGTTCTTCGTGCAAGGCGGGGCGTTTGGCGGCGCGTGGACGGCCTACCCGCCGCTCTCGGCCAAGGCTGAGTACAGCCTGACCCCGGCGGGCTCGTCGTTGTGGCTGATCGCCGTCGCGCTGGAATTCGTCGCCTTCCTACTCGGCGGTATCAACTTCGTCACCACCGCGATGAACTCGCGGGCGCCGGGAATGAAGGCCTTCGACATTCCGATCGCGGTGTGGATGATCGTGATCGCGTCGATCTTGTTCATGGCGTCGGTCGGCCCGCTCATCGCCGGCGCGCTGATGTTGCTCTTCGACCAGATGATCGGCACCGGCTTCTTCGACCCGGATCGTGGCGGAGACCCGATCCTGTGGCAGCACCTCTTCTGGTTCTTCGGGCACCCCGAGGTCTACGTGGTGCTTCTCCCGGCGATGGGATTTGTCGCCGAGATCATCACCACCTTCTCGCGCAAGAAGATGTTCGCCTACAAGACGGTGCTCGCGACCACCTTCGCGACCGGGTTGTTGAGCTTCTTCGTGTGGGCACATCACCAGTTCATCGCCGGCATCGACCCCCGGATGGCCAACGTCTTCTCCGTGACTACCGTGCTCATCTCGGTGCCGATCGCCGAGATGTGTTTCGTCTACATCGCGACACTTTACGGTGGTTCCATCACCTTCTCGGTGCCGATGTTGTGGGCGCTGGCGTTCATCGCCGAGTTCCTCCTCGGCGGCGTGACCGGCATCTACCTGGGCTCGAGCGGCGCCGACATCTACTTCCACGACACCTACTTCGTGGTCGCGCACTTCCACTACACCTTCTTCCCGATCGCCATCATCGGCAGCTTCGCGGGCATGACCTACTGGTATCCGAAGATGTTCGGGACCTTCATGAACGAGGCGTGGAACAAGCTTCACTTCTGGGTCACGATCATCGGCTTCAACGGCATCTTCCTGCCGCTGTTCATCACGGGGGCATCGGGCGACCACCGGCGCATCTTCGACTACACGAACTTCCCCGAGCTCGACACGCCCGAGCTGCAGAGCCTCCGGGTCCTGGCCACGGTCTCGCTCCTCGTGATGCTCGTGATTCAGCCGGTCTTCCTCATCAACTTCTTCTACAGCATGTTCCGCGGCAAGAAGGCAGGGGCCAACCCGTGGAAGGCGAACACGCTCGAATGGCAGGCCGCGTCGCCGCCTCCGCACGGCAACTTCCCCACGTTGCCTGAGGTTTATCGTGGCCCCTACGAGTTCAGCGTGCCGGGCCGCGACGAAGATTATTGGCCCCAGAACTCCCCTAATTAGGAGCCCGCGCCTATGATGCGTCCTATCGCCACCACCCGCTCTGCCACCGGCATCCCGACGGGCCGCCTCGCGGTGTGGTGGGTCATCGCTTCGGAAATCGTGATCTTCGGTGGGCTGCTCGGGGGCTACCTGCTGCACCGCTTCGGGCACCCCGAGTGGGCTACGGCCGCGGCGCACACCAACACCATGGCGGGAGGCTTCAACACCTTCGTGCTCCTCACTTCGAGTCTCTCCGCGGTGCTCGCGCATGCGGCGGCTGAGAAGGGCGAGGGCCCGAAGGCGGCGAAGTATCTGGGGCTGACGATGCTCGGCGGTCTGGTGTTCCTGATCGTCAAGAGCTTTGAGTGGACCTACGAGATCTCCCACGGCTACACGATCACCGCCAACACCTTCTGGTCCTTCTACTACACCGCGGCCGGGCTCCACGGCTTCCACGTTATCGCCGGGATGGTGATCATGGGCTTCGTCGCGGCTGACGCGATGAAGAACCGCGAGCTCCAGCGGGTCGAGCTCATCGGGATCTACTGGCACTTCGTCGATCTCGTCTGGATCTTCCTCTTCCCCCTTCTCTACATCGCCAAGTAGGCCCAGGAGGAACGCCATGTCGTCTCACGCTGAAGGCTCACACGACGCGTCGCATCACCACGACGACTCGCACTCGCCCGCGCACTACGTCAAGATCTGGGCGGTTCTGCTCGTGCTCCTGGGCGTGAGCCTCGCGGGTCCGGAGATAGGGATTCGTTGGGTCACCCTGATCACCGCCTTCGGCATCGCCGTGGTCAAGGCCTTCCTGGTGATCAAGCACTTCATGCACCTGACGGTAGAGCGCAAGGTCGCGCAGTACGCCATCGGCGCGTGTTTCATGCTGATGCTCCTGTTCTTCTTTGCGGTTGCGCCGGACGTCATGAAACACTGGGGCGTCAATTGGCACAACGAAGCCGCCAGCAACATGAAGCGCGAGATCGAGCGGTCTGAGCACCACGCGCCTGCGGCGGATCAAGCGCACGCCCCGGCCGACGGAGCGGGCCATCCCGAAGCTTCGGCGCCTGCGGCGGCGACGCACTGATGGACTCCGCGTTGCCGGGCCTGCGACCCACTCGGAGCCGAGTGCTCATCGAGAGCGAGGTCGTGGCCATGGTGATCTTCGTCTTCACCGAGGTGATGCTCTTCGCCGGCTTCTTGAGCGCGTACACGATCATCGGCTCGGGCGCGCCAGTGTGGCCACCGGTCGGTGAGCCCGAGCTGCCGGTCGGCCCTACGGCTGTCGCGTCTTTGGCGCTCATCCTCTCCGGCGGGGCCGTGATGATGTCCGGGCGTGGGGCTACTACGCGGTGGCTCGGCGTAGCGCTGGGCCTCGCTGGGGTGTTCGTCGTGTGGCAGGTGGTTGAGGCGGTGCGCCTGGTGCAGGCGGGGCTCACCATGGTGTCGAGCGCGCACGGTGGGTTCTTCTACACCATCGTGGGGGCCCATGCGATCCACGCGCTGGTCGCGATGATCGTGCTTTCGGGCTGCTTGTGGCGGCAGACGCGCGGTGGCCTGAGCCCGGGGCTCTTCAAGGCGGTGCGCATCTTCTGGTACTTTGTCGTGGGGCTCTGGCCGGTGCTCTACGCTGCGGTGTACCTGTGATCCGGCTCCTTCTCCCTCTGCTCTTGTGGGTGCCCGCGCCAGCGTGGGCCTGCCCCTCATGCTTTGACCCCAAAGACTCACGCCAGAGCGATTTTCTCTGGTCCACGATCGGCATGTCGCTTCTGCCGCTGACGATGATGGCTGGCATCATCGGTTGGTTCTGGTGGTCGTTGCGGCGGGCCCCCATCGAAAACTCCGCGGGGGCGGCGTCCGCCGGCGCCTCCGCGAACGTCTGAGCCGCGGTCGCTCCGCGCTCCCTGGTGTCCTGATGAAACTCGCCCAGAAGCTCCTCCTGCTCCCCCTCTTCTTCACCGCGTGTGACGCGATCCCCGAGGACAACGCGCTGATTATCAGCCGTTACCGGGGCCACTACGTGGGGCCTTGTAATAGCTGGCTCACGAGCCCGGTGTCGGGTCGTCGCTATTGTTCGTCTCCGTTCCTCGGTTTCTCCACCGAGGCGGCGTACCTGGCAGCCAAACCGGCGAAGGCGGACGACTCGGCGTTCGCTGGCTTCGATCAGAAGTCGCCGGACGAGAGGAAGGCGGTGTTGCTGGCCGAAGGCGAGAAGGTCTATCAGGGTCAGTGTTCGGCCTGCCACCAAGGCACCGGCGCGGGGCTCGCGGGCACCTTCCCGCCGCTCGTAGGCAATGCCGTGGCCAACGCGGAGTCCCCCGATGCACACATTCGAACCGTGCTGAATGGGCTTTCGGGCAAGGTGATCGACGGCGTGAGCTACTCCAGCGCGATGGCCCCCTTCGCGGCGATGCTCACCGACAACCAGATCGCGGCGGTCATCAGTTTCGAGCGGAGCTCCTGGGGCAACACCGGCGGGCTGGTGGAGCCAGGCCAGGTGGCGGCCCTCCGCGGGAAGTGATGAGCCTGCTCCTGACGCTCCTGGGCTGTCTGCCGCTCCCCCTCCCGGATCTGCGGCGCCCCGCCGCGCTCGTGGTGTTTGAGGAGGCGGCCGCTGAGGATCTGGCCGGCGTACAGGTGCGGGTGTGTACGTGGTCCACTCGCCGCGAGCTGGCTGAGGGGTGTGGCGACGTGATGGACGGCATTCCTGCCACCGACGGGGTGGGCGTCCGGGAATGGTCGGCGTTCCCGCTGGTGTTACGCGGGCGGTCGCCAGCCTGGGCCGACATCTTCGTTGCGTGTCGAGACGGCAAGGTGGCCGGTACCCACATCCGCCTCCCAGGATTTGCTCCAAAGTGGAAGGCGCAGGTGTCGATTCGTCTTGGCGAGACGGTCAAGATGGGCGTGTCGACCGTCGCGGACATCAGTGACGCCGAAGCAGCCGCGCTCGGCGATGCGTTGTGCGCGGGTACCGTCGCCCTCTACGAAGACTGAAGCCGGCCCAGCCGCCTGCGTGGCGCGCTCAGTTCAGCTCGTTCCATAAGAAGGTCCACGCCATCGCCCAGAGGGTGGCGCGCTGCTCATTGTTGGCCGCGCCGCCGTGCCCACCTTCGATGTTCTCCCAGTAGTGGACCTCGTGACCCTGGTCGATAAGCTTCGCGGCCATCTTCCGCGCGTGGGCCGGGTGGACGCGGTCGTCCCGCGTCGAGGTCACGAACAACACGGGCGGATAGTCGGCGTCCGCTCGGGCGAGATGATACGGCGAGAAAGTTTGGATGTACGACCATTCTTCCGGGATGTCCGGATTGCCGTACTCACCCATCCAGCTCGCTCCCGCGAGCAGCTTGTTGTACCGTTTCATGTCCAGGAGCGGCACCTGGCAGACGATCGCGCCGAAGTGGTCGGGGTACTGGACGAGCATGTTGCCCATCAAAAGCCCGCCATTGGAGCCGCCCATCGCGCCGATGTGTTTGGGCTTGGCGATCTTCCGTCGGGTCAGATCAGCCGCTACGGCGGCGAAGTCCTCGTAAGCGCGGTTCCGGTTCTGCTTGAGGGCTGACTGGTGCCAGCCCGGCCCGTACTCGCCGCCGCCCCGGATGTTCGCCAGGACGTAGGTACCGCCTTTCTCCAGCCACGCCGCGCCGGTCGCTGCGCTGTAGTTGGGGGTCAACGACACCTCGAAGCCGCCGTAGCCATAGACGAGCGTGGGGTTCTTGCCGTTCTTCTTTAGTTTCGCGCGTGAGATCTGGAAGTAGGGCACGCGCGTGCCATCCTTGGACGTCACGAAGTGCTGCTCGACCTGAAGGCCGCTAGCGTCAAAGAGCGCGGGCAGGGCCTTCAAGGGTTCCGCGGCGTTGGCGCCTGAGAGATCGCGCAAGGCCAGGGTGCTCGGGGTCAAGAAATCGGCGGTGCTGATCCACGCCTCGTCGCTGGTGTACGGATCGACCGCGTTCAAGGTCACGCTGCCATACTTGGGCAGGCCGTCCAGCTCCCGGCGCT